>JBEAPG010000135.1:0-5668 GCA_041164545.1 Bacteroidota bacterium | reverse complement strand
GGGGCTGGCGAAGCACACGGACTTTGTTTTTCTATTCAAGACGGTATTCGCATACCACCTTCGTTACGCAATATTTTTAAAGAATTGAATGCTGATTTAGGTAAACCAATCCCGACTTCGGGCAATCTTACCAAGTGGGCAGAGAATGGTGTGTTTTTGCTCAATACCATTTTAACTGTCGAGCATAAATCCCCGGCGAGCCATAAAAATAAAGGTTGGGAAACGTTTACAGACGCTACTATTCAAGCCATTTCTGCTCACAAAAAGGGAGTTGTTTTTATACTTTGGGGCAAGTTTGCACAAGCAAAAAAAACATTGATAGACGCGAGCAAGCATCTCATTTTGGAAGCTCCCCATCCTGCAGCCGAAGTATATGCTGGTGGTAAGGCCGGTTTTTTTGGTAGTAAGCCTTTTAGTAAGGCAAATGAATTCTTGACAGAAGAAATAGATTGGGCATTGAGCTAACTCTATTCTACCTTTTCTATCTTGGTAACGAAATACTTGGTATCACCTAAAAACGGAATTTTTACAAACTTCTCCTCATAATAAACGCGCACCATATCCTTGTTTGCATTTTTTATTTGTTCGTGTATCAAATCGTCTCCGCGTTTTACCGAAAAATTCCAGATGCTGCTTGTGATGTCTCCATCGCCTTCAGAAAAACCTCCTGTGTTTAGTTGACCTTCGTGTGTCTTGAAGATATAGCCTTTTTCGCTTATTTTTATGATTCTACCTACTCTGTAACCACTGCTATAGTTAGCAAAAAGAGCGAAAATAATAATCAGCACCGCTGCTGTTATTGATAATCCGATAATCCAAAGTAAAATCTTTTTTAAGGTGTTCATACGTTTGATTGGCTATAAAATCTATTACAAAACTACTTCTTTTTGCATTTGAATGGTAAAGTGATACACAAATCGAGCAGAAAATGCATCTAAATCGCCAGAGCCATTTTCTTTGGCTATAGAAGTAACATCTTTGTCGGTTATTCCACACGGAACGATATGGTTAAAGTAGCTCAGGTCAGTATTAACATTCAGGGCAAAACCGTGCATGCTTACACCATTTTTTACTCTAATTCCTATTGCACCTATTTTGCGTTTCATTTCATTGTCTTTTCCAACCCAAATGCCCGTAAGTCCTTCCATTTGATATGCAGAGATATTGAAATCTGCTAATGCAGATATTAAGCTTTGCTCCAAGCTCTCCACATATTTTTTTACGCCAATACCTAATGCTCTTAGATTTATAATTGGATACCCAACCAATTGTCCTGGTCCGTGGTAGGTAATATCGCCTCCTCTTTCCGTTTCAAATACTTCAGCTGAGATTTGTTTAAGAAAATCGGGATTAACCAAAAGATTGTTTTTGTCTGCACTCTTTCCAAAGGTATAGACATGCGGGTGTTCGCATAAAATAATGGTTGCCTTGCCGCCATTGCTTACCAATTTGTGTGTTTGATTTTGCATTTCTAGTGCGTCTGCATAGCGCGAAAGGCCTATTTTTTTGATATTAAAATCCATTATTTGATTCGTCTTTTTACAAAAATGCCGAGAATGAAAATTAGGCCAATAAATACGGCGATTCTACCAATGTAATCACCATGGCGCGTGTAGATTGTCTTTTGTGCATGATTTCTGGCTCGGGCTTTTAATACAATTGCTTCGTCCCAATTGCTTTTTTGTACAATATCGCCCAATCTATTGATGTGGCAGCTTATTCCCGTATTTGCACTACGCAAGACTTCTCGTCTGGTTTCAATGGCTCGCAAAGTGGCGTAATACAAATGTTGCTTATATCCATCTGTGTCTTTCCACCAACCGTCATTGGTAATAATGAATAGAATTTCCGCCCCTTGGTTTACAAAGTCAATTACATATCCTGGAAATACACTTTCGTAGCAAATAAGAGCAGCTACATCTGGTTTTTCACCTGCTTCAAACGCTTTTGCCATTGAATCACTTCCCAAGCTGCCAGAAATTCCACCCATGTCTATGCTGAAGTATTCTAAAAAGCCAAACAATTTTGGATATGGCATTTTTTCTACTCCTGGCACAAGCTTCGATTTGTGATACCACGAAATATTGCCTGTGCTATCCATTTCCATAGCGGTATTATAACTTTCATACTCATCACCATCAGCAGTTTTGCGTACTGTTTCGCTTCTTTTTTCGAATGGGTTATAGAAATTATATGTAGAAACTCCCGTTATAAGGTGTATCTGCGGATGTCTTTTTGTAAATGCTTTAAGCCTTCTTATACTCTCAAAACTTATAGCATTATCCTCGTCTATATATTCTACAACAGCCGTTTCGGGCATTACCACATATTTGGTTTCTTCTGTAATGGAATCCTCCGCCAGGTACAACATTTTTTGCAATGTATTGATTTCTTGTCCCTTGTTAAATTTGGCGTAAGGATCAATATTGGGTTGTACTAAAAGCGTTTCGTAGGTTGGAAAAAAAGCAAAAGAAACTTGTGTGCTCAGAAACCGAAATAATACCGAAAAGCATAGTGGAATAATGAAAAGCAGGCTTGGTTTTACCCACGCTTTCTTGCTTTTGGCCAAAATAGCTTTAAAAATTAATACATTCAACAAAAGCACCCATAAACTGCCGCCCAATACTCCTGTTACCTCATACCATTGCACTGCATTGTTGTGTTTTGCAAACACATTACCCAAAGTTAACCAAGGCCAAGTGATCTGCCAATTAAGGTGAATATATTCAAACATTAACCAAAAGGTAATGAATGCTAAAAGTGCCTTTTCTGTACCAATAGATTGTTTTACCTTTCTGTATCCTATCCATGGAAGTAGCATAAGTCCAGAGTTTGCAAGGAGCATTGCTATACTTCCAGCCGGCGAAGCATACCATACCCACCATGTGGTAAGAATGTTCCAAAAAAGCAAAGACGTATATGCAAGTTTCCCAAAACCTTTTGTGTTTTCTGTTTCTTTTTCAAGCAAAAACAAGGGGACAAAAGCAATGAAACTAAGAAAAAACAGATCTTTTGGAGGCCACGCAAGATATAGCAGTACCCCTGGTAATAAAGTATAAACAGCTAGTTTTAGGTTTCTATTTTTTATCATTACCTCCTATCAATAATACAAATTCACCTTTAGGTTCATTTTGAGTAAAATGCTCCAAGACTTCTTTGGCGCTGCCACGCACATATTCTTCAAATTTTTTAGTAAGCTCTCTGGCTACAACTACTTTTCTATCATTACCTAAAATCTCGCAAATCATAGTCAGTGTTTTTACAATACGATGTGGGCTTTCATAAAATATGGTTGTTCGACTTTCTTCAAGTAAACCAGTGATTTTGGTTTGTTTTCCTTTTTTGTGTGGTAAAAATCCTTCGTAAACAAAAGTGTCGCAGGGCAGGCCGCTATTTACCAAAGCTACTATAGCTGCAGTGGCTCCAGGTAACGTTTCAACGGTAATATTTTGTTCTATAGCTTCTCGTATAAGTAAAAATCCGGGGTCAGATATTCCCGGAGTTCCTGCATCGGAGCAAAGCGCCAAAGTATCACCGCTTTTTAATCTATCTAAGATTTGAGCAAGCGTTTTATGCTCATTGTGTTGATGAAAAGGAATGAGTTTCTTTTCTATGTTATAATGGTCTAGCAGTTTTTTGGTTTGACGCGTATCTTCGGCCAATATAGCATCAACAGTAGAGAGCACCTCGATGGCTCTATAGGTAATGTCTCCTAAATTGCCGATAGGCGTGGCTACTACAAAGAGTTTTCCGTTTCGCAAAGCGTTGCAAAAATAGCCATAAATGCGAGTGCAATTCAAATGAGTATGTAGCTGTCTAAAGTTAGAAGATTTTTAAGCCTATTTCCACACTTGTTAAAAAAAATAGCAATTGACTTGCAAAACAAAGTAGTGAAATTTCGTTGTAAAGATGAAGTTTGCACCGTTTTTATAACGAATGAAGAAAATCCTAATAATCATATTACTTCCTTTGGTCGCTTTTAAAGGTGAAGAGAAACCAAGTTTCAAGGATCAGCAAATGGAATACTATCGGGTTTTTGAAGCGTATAGAGACAAATGGGAATCTGCCAATGCCAAGCTAAGGGCTGCGGGTATAAATCCGTATTTCTGCGACATTTACATTCGTGGTTTCAAGTTTGAGGAAGATTTAGAGGTTTGGGCTAAAAATAAACAAGATGAAAAATTCAGTCTAATAACCACTTATAAGTTTTGCAATAATGTTGGAGAATTAGGTCCTAAACGAAAAGAAGGGGATAAGCAGATACCCGAAGGAATCTATTATTTAAGCCGTTTTAATCCACAAAGTGATTATTTTCTTTCGCTCAAAGTAAGCTATCCAAATAGAAGTGACAGCTTAAGAGGAGATGGTGGAAAGCTGGGTGGAGAAATCTATATTCATGGCGGTTGTCAGACCATTGGTTGTATTCCAATTACAGATAATGGAATAAAAGAACTCTATGTTTTTGCAGTGCAGGCAAAGCAAAGTGGACAGACTCAAATTCCAATTCATATTTTCCCGGCGCGGTTGACAAATCAAAATTATGAATTGCTCAAAAAGCAATACAGTGACCTTGCTCTGCATCTATTTTGGAAGGACCTTAAAAATGGGTACGACTTATTTGAAATTACCAAGGAAATTCCCAGAACCTTGATTAGCCCAACTGGTAAATATTTCTTTTTTGGCGACGAATAGCTAAGGTTTATACCCGCTTTCTTGAAAAATTTTATTGTGGTCGTTGTTGGCAATCAGGTCATTAAGTGTCACTTCTGGATGTTTTTGCATATAGCTGCGTACAATTTGCCATCCTACCCAAACTCCGGCTCTTGGACTACTTTCATTGCCAAATGGTGAAGTAAACGGGCCATCATTGAAAAAGTGTTGCTGAAAGTTATTCTTATCACTGCTGAATAAAACTTCTTGCTCGATTAAGTACGCCCAAATGTTTTTTTCTTGATCCTTATTCCACTCTATTTGACCTTTTAAATATCCAATTTTTAACGAATCTGGTAATTCAGGAAGCAGCAAGTCCATAGCATACATTTTTTTTCCTTCATATACCGCCTGATCTATAAAAGTAGATGAACTACCTTCTGGAATTTTATAGTTTAAAAAACTTTGTATGCAATTAGGTACTATATGATAGGGTTCAAAACGCTCAACTCTATATCTTGGAAAGTTTTGCGGATTTAGTAAGCTATACACCTCAAAATCTCTACCTAAATACATATCTAGCCCAATACCAAAAGATTTTGTTTCTTCATTGAATATGCTTCCAAACTCAAAAGTAGAAATAAAGGTAATGGCTTCTTTCATATCTTCTTCAGGGAAATAATGCTTTATATACTTACTTGCTTCCGTTAAATCTTCAAAATAAGGTTCAAAATCTCCATACTTAGCTTGTGTGATTTTATACAGCGAGTCCATGTCTTTGTGTGCGATATAGCGATACAACTCCACCGCAATGTCGCCGTCTGTACTTTCCATACCTCTAATTTGGTGAGGCATAATGTCATTTACATATATGGAGTAAAAAATCGGGAACTTATCTTGTAACTTTATTATATCTTCCACGCTTTTGCAAGCAAACAAGGCTTGTTCAAATCGCACTAATTTTAGATTGCTCTCTATTGCAGCAGTATCTATAACAAGAGGGTTTTTTGTACACCCC
>JBEAPG010000134.1:0-5678 GCA_041164545.1 Bacteroidota bacterium | reverse complement strand
AGATTTTAGAAAAATAGAACAAGGTCATTTGAAATTAAGTGTACAGGAAAATAACATTGTTGCTTATATCAATGAAGTTTATAAAACTTTTAAAGAGTTAGCAGAGGAAAATTCTATTGACTACAGATTTAATAAAATTAATCAAAAGTGTTTGGTCTATTATGACGCTGCACAAATGAATAAAGTGTTTTTTAACCTTCTTAGCAATGCTTTCAAATTTACTAACAATAAAAATGGGAAGATTACGATAACCCTAAGCGAAACCCCTGAAAATGTATACATCGAGATTACTGACAATGGAAAAGGAATCCCTGAAGATGAAATTCAAAAGGTTTTTGATCGTTTTTACCATTCTGACAATATAACACAAACAGGATATGGTGGTAGCGGGATTGGTTTAGCACTGTCAGAAGCCATAGTAAAGGCACATGATGGATCTATTTCTTGCTCAAGCGAAATTGGAAATGGAACAACCTTTACGGTTATTTTGAAAAAAGGAAAATCACACTTTCAAAAAGATGAAATATCAAGTGACACTAAAAACATTCATTTCTTACTTGATAAAGATTTGATTCCAAAAAACGATTTTTCCCTTGCAAACAAAAGCTCAAGTCGTTTAATAAATAAAGATGAACAAATACCAACCGTACTCATCGTCGAAGACAATGTTGAAATTCAATCTCTAATCCATAATTTGCTCATAGACAGATTCAATGTTGAACTTACCAATAATGGTGAGGAGGGGTTACAAAAAGCTATAGAAATCCAACCCGATATAATCATATCTGATATTATGATGCCCGGTCTGTCCGGAGATGAAATGTGTGAAAAATTAAAACGAAACATTAAAACCTCTCATATACCTATCATCATTCTAACTGCACTCTCATCTGATGAAGACAGAGTTTTGGTTTACAAATCAGGGGCCGATGCTTACATCACTAAACCTTTTAGCTCAGAAACTCTTATTGCAAGAATTGAAAATATTTTTAACAGCCGGAATAAACTTCAAGCCATATTTAAAAAAGACTTAAGTGCCCCAATAAAAAGCATAACCAAAGACAAAGTTGATCAAGCTTTTATTGAAAAAGCCGAGGAGATTTGTGAAAAAAATATGTCGAATTTTAATTATGATGTTACTGAATTCGCAAGAGAAATGGGGATGAGCAGAACGCTTTTCTTTTCTAAAATTAAAACGATTACAGGACAAACTCCAAATGATTTTATTAAGACGTTACGATTAAAAAAAGCAGCAAAAATGATATCGTCAGATATTACAAAAAATATTTCTGAAATTGCGTATGAAGTAGGATTTAACTCACCCAATTATTTTAGCAAGTGTTTTAAATCCCACTTTGGCGTAAATCCTAAAGATTACGCTAATTAACCATTAAATGAAAGGGTTCTTTGTTCATAAAAAAGAGATTATAAATATAATCAAGCTGAAATAAAGATGAGCATATTCTATAAATTCAAATTAAAACACCTTCATTTAATATTTGTTATTTGCTTATTGATTTTTACTTCAAGCTGCCAACAAACCCCCAAAAAACCGCAAACTGCTAGGCACAGTTGCACCCCCACACAAAGTCGGTTCTCTTCTGAAGTTAGTATAACTTCTCAAGAACCAATAGAAGTCAACAAAGAGGGTATGGTGCTTATCCCAGGCGGCACTTTTTCTATGGGCGGTGATGACAATCAGGCATGGCGCGATGAGTATCCAAAGCATGAGGTGGTGGTTGACTCCTTTTGGATGGATGTCCATGAGGTGACAAACGCGCAGTTTGCTGCTTTTGTAGAAGCAACGGATTATGTTACCACTGCTGAAAAAGCCGTGGATTGGGAAGAAATAAAAAAAGAATTACCACCGGGAACCCCAAAACCCGATGCGAGTCAATTGGCTCCAGCATCACTGGTTTTTGTGGCTACAGACAAGCCTGTATCACTTGGAGATGTAAGTCAGTGGTGGCAATGGCGACAAGGCGCTAATTGGAGACAGCCTGAAGGCCCAGGCAGTAGTATCGTTGGAAAAGAAAATCACCCTGTAGTGCATGTGAGTTGGTTTGATGCAGTGGCCTATTGCGAGTGGGCGGGCAAACGATTGCCTACAGAAGCAGAATGGGAATATGCCAGCAGAGGCGGAATCAAAGATGCAGTCTATGCTTGGGGCAATGAAGACTTACGTTCTGGAACATCCAAAGCCAATACTTGGGAAGGTGCTTTTCCTTACAGAAACGATAAGAGTGATGGCTTTTACTTCACAGCGCCTGTCCAAAGCTATCAGGCAAATAACTACGGTTTATATGACATGGCAGGCAACGTTTGGGAATGGTGCGCAGACTTGTACCACGAAGACTATTATAAAACCTTGGCTGGCAAAACATCCCACAACCCACAA
Source organism: Bacteroidota bacterium (assembly GCA_041164545.1). GTDB lineage: Bacteria > Bacteroidota > Bacteroidia > NS11-12g > UBA9320 > UBA9320. The sequence continues at coordinate 3,280 of JBEAPG010000134.1, read as the reverse complement.
GGACCTGAGACAAGCTATGACTCCAATGAGCCTTATGCGCTAAAGCGCGTTACTAGAGGTGGAAGTTTTTTATGCCACGACAGCTATTGTAGCGGATATCGTAACAGCATGCGGATGAAAACAACGCCCGATACTGGAAGTATACATACCGGATTTAGAACAGTGGTGTCTGCGCTTTGATTCTTTTAGCTCCTTTTTTTGAAGAGTTTCGCTATTTATATTGAGTTTTTCTATGTCTAAGGATATACCAAACCATATAATAATCGATTTTAATACGGTTCATCACGTTAAGATTGTAGTTACTACTAAGCTAAATTTTTTTATACAAATACACAATTTTTTATGTGTGATCTGAACGGACCATTTCGCCTATGCACCTGTATTTCGGAGCTTGACTACTCTAAGCCTCATTGGATTCTACGAATGAATAATACCAATGAAGGTGAAGATATGATGGTTAATATTGGAATGATGATTCCGTCCAATCTGATTGACAAAATCGAAAGACGAAAGATTTTAAGGCGACTTAACACCATAAATGTCTTTGACTTTGACTATAACCCTAATGAGAATGATCAGTTGGAATTGAACTTCCAAGAGGACGATGGATTCAAGTTTACTTTTAGAAAGGGAAAGTGGATTTTAGAAGAATGGTTGGGTGAACACCCGATTTTTGAGCACAAAGAGAAGAGGAAAGGTGTAATCGAGTCTAAAAATTCAAAACTTAAACAACTACTATTGAACGAATTATGAAAACTATTTTCGCAAGTTTACTATTCTTTTGCTCCATCGCTATTGGTTACGCTCAATCTGGACCCGTAGAATTCATCAAACAGAAAAAGCGCACTCACAAAGTATTGGTGTTTACCAAGACTATGGGGTGGAGACATCAATCGATTGAATCTGGTGTTCATGCACTGCGTCAATTGGAAAAAGAAGGAGATTTTAATCTCGTGCAAACTGAAGATTCTTTTGTGTTTCAGTCAGAAAATTTAAAACAATACAACCTCGTTATTTTTCTCAGTACAACTTATGATGTCCTCAATGACGAACAACAAAAAGCTTTTGAGCAATACATACGACAAGGAGGTGCTTATATGGGAATTCACGCTGCTTGTGACACCGAATACAGTTGGCCTTGGTACGGAAAACTAGTAGGAGCTTACTTTAATGGCCATCCCAAAAATCCAAACGTTAGGGAAGCAACGATTCAAGTCGTAGATGCAAATCACGCTTCTACAAAAGAGTTGCCATCCAATTGGACTCGAAGCGATGAATGGTACAATTACGCTCAAATCAATCCCGATATCAATGTGGTCTTAAATCTCGATGAGAGCACTTATGAAGGAGGTACTAATGGAGCGAATCATCCTATCGCTTGGTATCACGAATTCGAAGGAGGAAGATCTTTCTACACTGGAGGTGGTCATACGATAGAATCCTATTCTGAACCTGCTTTTATGCAACATCTATTAGGAGGAATTAATTACTGTTTAAAAAAGGATTAAATTCCGAGTACCCCAATTGTAGAAGGTTGGAATTGTAGATTAAGCTTCGATAACTACAATTGGTATAATTACTCTAATACACCTCTTTGGCTGGAAATCTTTGGAAATGGCAAAGATCAATGGAATGATGTTCAAGTTTATAACGAAATCAAAGAAAGATTAAAGCATCTTGAGGGAACTTTTCCAAAACGTATGGTAAACAACCTATCAGGGCCTCCATTGTTTCCTATGTATTTAAAGGAGAACAAAACAAAGTCAGATGTCATTTCAAACGTATACGATCAAATAACTGAAACTATAGGTTTTCTTAGCAATGATCATTTTCAATTGAATTAAATAGAAAATTATTAATTTCACCTTGTATCAAGAACGCTACAAGCGTACCAACCGATCTTCTCGAGACACGGTGGTTTAGAATACGGGGAACTCTTCCAAATTAATCGAGAATCCGCGATCTAAGATTGATACAGTTATTTGTTTAATCAATTAATTGTAGTCAAAATGAATCACAATCCGAAAGATCTAATCAATTTGGGATATTTTCAATTTCCCTATCTAATTATTCGCGAAATGTGCGGAATCTACCGCCAGGTTCCTATTCATTTCAACTCATTAAACGTATCTAATAAAGAAGGTCTGATTATTCACTTATTAGGAAATGAAACCCATGAAGAAATCCAAGATAAATGTGTTGAATCCCTAAGGAAAATGATTACTTCACGATCTGTTGTAACAGTTCAAAGAGAAAGCAAAAAGAAGTGGCTATTCAGTGGACTCCAAAATAAGGAAGGTTGCGCTGTATTTAATCCTTCATTCGCTATCTATTTGTCTTCAAATGGGGAGTTAAAACGTAAGTCTAAAAGTATTCCTTCAGGAGGTACTCTATTGAGCATGTGTGATGAGACCCTTAGCATGAATGAACCTCATTTTACCCTTTAAAGACTATATCCTTTATTGAATATAAATCACCTCCTGTTCATTCCGTTCATGAAAATAGGCCAGTATTTCAACCTTCAGAACTTCGAGTTGATGAACTACTTTCGGTATACCTTCGGTTGAGAAATTTCTTCCATACTTGAAAGCAAAAAACTCAGCACATTTTTTGGACAATGTCCATGATACATTAAAGTCGCCACTTTCCAATTCTTCAATCGTCATGCCCCGGTAGATTATTATGTTTTCAGGTAAAGAATTATAGATTTTCAATTCCTGTTTTGTCATTAAGAATTCTCTATGAGAACGATCCTCAAGGAATGCTTCCTTAACCTTCTCTTTGATATGATAAAGGTTATCACTTCCCGTATAGGCATCAGCCAAAGTCCTCCAATAATCTTTGTCGTTCAATTGATCCTTGATCTTCAAAAAAGTTTGGAATCGATCAAATGAAGAGCACATGATTAATAGGTTACTCGCTTCTTCGTAATCCATGATACAATAATTACATTTTGAAGTTAAAAAACCTTTTGATTGAAATATATCTGTGCTAGAACTTTGTGTTAGAAGATCCCATTAAATCCGATCAATTACCAGTTTTGTGTCAGACATAAAATCCAAGAAAATTCATCACGCATTTGGTGTAATCCCAATACTTGTCGTATCTTTGATGTCCACATCGCGGGATAGAGCAGTAGGTAGCTCGTCGGGCTCATAACCCGAAGGTCACTGGTTCGAGTCCAGTTCCCGCTACAAAGAAAGCCATCGACAAAGTCGGTGGCCTTTTTCTTTGGGAGCAAGCCGAGCTCGCTTGAGCTTGCGGACAATGAAAAAAGCCG
>JBEAPG010000133.1:0-5678 GCA_041164545.1 Bacteroidota bacterium | reverse complement strand
AATACTAAAGTTGAATAAAGCAAAGTAATTTCCATACACACTCTTAGGCAGCGCTTCTTGTACCGCTCTATCAATTACCAATATCCAAATGGGCTTAATCAAAAGATTAAGCAACTGCATAAAGGCAATGTCAGATAGGTATTTCTTAAGCATTTACAAGTGCTATTTTCTTGCTTTCTTGTTGGGTTTTGGCTAACAATAAAAATCCGATAATAAAAAAGGACATCAACAGCAAAACCGACAAACGCATATTTCCCGTTATGCCTTCAATAAAACCAAAAGCAAACGGACCAATGATTAAACCAATTTTTTCCATCACATCATAAAAGCTAAAAAACGAAGCGTGGTCATCTGTAGGCGGCAACATTTTTGAGTAGGTAGAACGACTCAGCGCTTGTATTCCGCCCATTACAAAACCTACTAATACAGCAAGCCCATAAAACTCCAAAGGCAAATGAATGAAGTAAGCTATGATGGTACAAATAATCCAAATTACTGTTGCCATCATAAGTGTTTTTATATTCCCAAATCCTCTGCTGATGAAGGACATAACGTGCGCGCCAATTACTGCTATCAGTTGGATAAGAATAATACTAACAATCAATCCTGTTTCTTCGGTTTGCCACCATTCCGGAGAATCTTTAATCCAATCTATTTCTTTGGATGCAAAAAGTACAGCAAGTAACATTACCGTCTGCACACCCATGTTATACGTAAAATAGCTCGCCAAAAACCATTTAATACTGGCATATTGCCTTAATTGCCCCCATACTTTCCATAGCTCTTTGTGCCCATATCTAAGTATAGAATATTTTGTTTTTTCGCGCACAAGATAGTACCCCTTAGCTGGTAAGTAATAATAGGTATATTGCGCAAAGCCAATCCACCAAACGCCTACCATAAGAAATCCTACTTTTATAGGCATTACATTCATAAACTGACTTAAAGCTAAAATAGTCACTAGGAGCAAAACACTACCAATATATCCTAATGAAAAGCCCTTTGCGCTAATGCGGTCGTGCTGATCTTTATCCGCAATTTCTAACAGAAACGAATTGTAAAACACTAAACTTCCCCAAAATCCAATACTGCCAAAAAACACGGATAGCATACTTATTTCCAGTCTATTGACATCAAAAAAATACAACGACATGCAAGACAAAGCTCCGAGATAACAGAAAAACTGCATAAATCGTTTTTTGGTGCCAGAAAAGTCTGCAATACCAGAAAGGATAGGCACCATAAAAACAACAACAAGAAATGAAAGTGAATATACGTAAGAATACAGCTCGGTATTTACAAATGTTCGACCAAAAAAGGTAACCACATCAACCTCTTCACCGTTTATCATTTTGGTATTTCCACTGGTTACAGCTACATAAAAAATGGGAAATATGGCTGTAGAAATAATCAGATTGTATACCGAATTTGCCCAATCGTAAAAAGCCCAAGCGTGAATTACTTTCGGATCATTTTTCTTAAAGAGATTTTTCATATAGCTTGTTCAAAGCAAATGAAATATAATTAGAAAGCAATATAAAAGAGAAAATCTATGCCGCTCGGAGTCGCAATCGCTCAATTACCTTCTCAGCATCTTTTATGCCAATGGTTATTTCTTTGATGGAATCATCAGAAGGCGTTTCGTACATATGATCGTTTAAAACTGCCTCGCAAACCGCTCTTAAACCTCTGGCGCCGAGCTTAAACTCTACTGCTTTTTCCACCATATAATCTATTACGGCATCCGAAATTTTCAGCTCCACGCCTTCCATTTCAAATAAGGTGATATATTGACGAATCAATGCGTTTTTTGGTTCCAACAAAATACGTTTTAACGTGCTTGCATCTAGCGGTTTAAGCGTGGTTATAAGCGGAATTCTACCAATAATTTCTGGTATTAACCCAAATTGCTTAAGGTCGGCAGGGGTAGCAAAATCTAAGTAATCTTCCGTATTAAACTCTTCTTGCCCTTTTCCTTTAAAACCAAGACTATTGGCTTGCATTCTTCTAGAAATAATGCGTTCTATACCGTCGAAAGCGCCTCCACAAATAAATAAGATATTAGAAGTGTCTATCTGAACCATTTTTTGGTCAGGATGCTTTCTTCCTCCTTGCGGAGCAACATTAGCAACTGTTCCTTCCAAAATTTTAAGCAAACCTTGCTGTACTCCTTCTCCGCTTACATCTCTGGTAATGGAAGGATTATCCGACTTTCTCGCAATTTTATCAATTTCATCTACATAGATAATACCGCGTTCAGTTGCATCTTTATCGTAATTTGCTGCTTGGTATAATCGTGAAATTATACTCTCGACGTCTTCACCCACATAACCTGCTTCGGTTAGCACAGTAGCATCAGCAATGCAAAAAGGTACTTGTATAGATCGAGCTAATGTTTTTGCCAACAGAGTTTTACCCGTTCCTGTTTCGCCAATAAGTAAAACATTCGATTTTTCCAACTCTACACCGCCTTCTTTCTGCTCGTAATTCAGTCGTTTGTAGTGATTGTAAACGGCGACAGCTAAAGCTCGTTTTGCTCTATCCTGTCCGATTACATATTCATCTAATTGTGCTTTTATTTCTACAGGCTTTTTTATCTGAAATTTTTCAGACTTTCGATTCGATTTTTTCTGTTTGCCCTCGCTATGAAGTATTTCTGCACCTTGTTGAAGACAATCTTCGCAAATGTGAGCATCGATTCCTGAAATAAGTAACCCTACTTCGCCTTTGCTTCTACCACAAAACGAACAAGAAAGTTGCATGGCCATACTATGATTTTTTCTCTAAAACTTCATCAAGCATACCGTACTCTTTCGCTTCGTGTGCGGTCATCCAATAATCGCGTTCGCTGTCTTTTTCTACTTTGGCGAATTTCTGACCAGAGTGATGAGCGATAATTTCGTATAATTCTTTCTTAAGTTTTATAATTTCCTTAACGGTAATTTCCATATCGGTAGCTTGACCTGAAGCTCCACCTAATGGTTGGTGAATCATAACTCGGCTATGTTTTAGCGCTGTTCTTTTACCTGCAGCACCTGCACACATCAATACAGCGCCCATACTTGCCGCCATACCTGTACATATTGTAGCTACGTCTGGAGCTATATACTGCATTGTATCATAAATACCTAATCCCGCATAAACAGACCCTCCAGGGCTGTTGATGTACACTTGTATATCCTGTTTTGCATTGGTACTTTCTAAGAAAAGCATTTGTGCTTGCACCACATTGGCAATGTAATCATCTATAGGTGTACCTAAAAAGATAATTCTATCTGCCATTAATCTCGAAAACACATCTACCTCTCTAAATGGCATTTGTCTTTCTTCGATTACTGTTCTGGTCATATTATCCGGACCATAGGCACTGCTTTCCATGTAATGATCTACTTTTAAGCTGCTTATGCCTTGGTGCTTGATAGCGTATTTTCTAAATTCTTTACCGTAATCCATACTATTATTTGTTGTCAAAATTAAACAATCGGAATTACAAATTGATTCTAACTTCCGACAAGAGGGTACTGAAAAAAGGACGAAATGGAATTAACCTTTGCTTTCGTTGAACTTCTTTACCTCTTCATAAAACTTCTCTACAGAAATTTTCTTTGGTTTAACGGTAATTAGCTCTTTTACCTTGTCCAACACTTTCTTTTCTACTACTACATCGCGAATTCTAAGAAGGTAGTCTTTGTCTTCTCTGTTTCTGCTTTCAAAGTTTTGAACCAATGCAGGGTCAGGATTATTCAATCCATACTGGCGAAGCATTTGAACTGTGTAAGCGTAAGATGTTTGATTGATATCATCGTCAGAAACCTCAACATTCTCTTGTTCTGCTATTTTTTCTCTAATAAGCTGCTTGCGTAATACAACCGATTCTTCTTTGTATTTATCATCTATTGTATCCTCTGAATACGTATCTGGCTTAGTATCGACCAACCATCTCTTTAAAAATGCATCTGGCAAGTTGATTTTGTGGCTTTCAGCCAGTAATTTGTTTACCTCAGCATCCAATTGTTTTTCAGCTTCTGCTTGGTAGTAAGATGCTAAGTTTTCTGCGATTTTGGCTTCGAATTCTTCTTCGTTGCTAACTGCACCTTTACCTAATATTTGATCAAAAAGTTCTTGATTCAATTCGGCTTCATTTACACGTCTAATCTCCTTAACCTTACCTTTAAACGTTTTGTTTAAATCTTTTACACGCTCTTTATCTATACCTAATGATTGGTATATAACCATTTCATTATCATTAAATAAATCAAAGATATTCAGATCTAATTCATCTCCTACAGAAACACCAACAAGCTGCTTCTTCACTTTCTTATCTTTTACTACCTCTGGCAATACAGTAGCTTCTTGGTCTACAATTCCACCTTCTCTTGGCTCGCCATTTTTTTCAACCTCGGTAAGCATTAGCACGATAGAATCATTCTCTGTTTCAGATTTTTCCACGTTTTCTAATTTGCCGTAGTTTCTTTTAAGATTCTTTATTTCAGCAGCTACTTCGTCTTTATCTACTTCAATTTCGTAGCGAGTAAGTTTATCTTTAGTAGAAACTTGAAGTTCAAAAGCAGGCGCCAAACCTAAATCGAAATGAAAAGTAAAATCACCATAATTATCAAAGTCGGTAACACTTTCCTTTTCTATGCTGGTCATTGGCTGCCCAAGAATATCAATATTATGTTCTTTTAGATATTCAAATAAACCATTGCTTGTAAGTTTATTTACCTCCTCAAACAATACGCTTTTACCAATCATTTGCTTTACCATACCTATAGGAACAGTTCCTGGTCTAAAACCTGGAATTTTCGCTTTTTTGCGGTATTCTTTAAACTGTGAATTTAGTTTTTCCTCATAATCAGCTTGGTCAATTTGAATAGAAATGATTGCATTCAAATCATCTTTTTTTTCTAGCGTTACGTTCACGGATGTATATTTTAGTTAGAGATTATTAACTTTATTATAAAAACCCTTTTAATACAAAAAACAAAACCCTGTTTTTGCAGGGTTTTGTTTGCGACTGAAAGTGCGGGCGAAAGGACTCGAACCTTCACACCTCACGGCACTAGATCCTAAGTCTAGCGTGTCTACCAATTTCACCACGCCCGCTTCCTTATTAAAAGGGCTGCAAAAATAATTTTATTTCTATTTTCATCTCATTTTTTTTCAAAAAAAAATCCGAACCTTTCAGTTCGGATTTTTCATAGCAAGAATATTAGTCTTATTTAACTTGCATTTTCTTAGTAATACTATGGTCTGGAGTAGATAAAGTATAGAAATACATACCTGACTGTAATCCATTTCCATCAATTGCAATTCGACTATTACCAGCTGGCAACACACCTAAACTTCCTTGATTTACCACTTTACCCATAATGTCCGTTACAGTAAGTGTCATTTCAGCTCCACTTTGCAAGTAAATTACCACTTCAGTTGATCCAAAGAATGGATTTGGCTGATTTTGGCTTACCACAAATACTTCTGCTTTCTTAGTGATTTTTTCTTCTCCTAGCGTATTTTGGCCTATTTCGTTATTTAAAATAGCAGAAGTCGGTACTGCAGCATACTTAATCTCATTAACTTCACTAGGATGCGTTCCGTTTGCATTATTTTGAAGGTAAGTACCTGGTATATTGTCTTGCTGGAATATCAAATGAAGATAATCATTGCTTCTTTTTGCA
>JBEAPG010000132.1:0-5683 GCA_041164545.1 Bacteroidota bacterium | reverse complement strand
ACGAAAGACCGATACAAGAATTAGTAGAATTATTGCAGATTTTGGGTGCTGATATTACATATCTTGAATCACCCCATTATGCGCCACTCCGAATTATTGGCAAACCTCTTAAAGCTAATTTTAATCTGGACGTACGTCATGTAAAAAGCAGCCAATTTGTTTCGGCCCTGCTCATGATTGCACCCAAAATTGAAGGAGATTTCAAGCTTGTAGTAGATTCGAGTATGAATTCGTATTCCTATATCGCGCTTACAATTGAGGTAATGCGAAACTTGGGCTTTAAGATAGATGAGAATGAAAATTCGATTTCTGTTTCCAAAGAGAAAAAATCAAGTACCAAGCATTTCAAAGTGGAGCCAGATTGGAGCTCATTTTACTATTGGTATGCGATGGCTTATCTAAGCGAATCGTGCAATTTAGATTTTCCAGGCTTAAATATGGACAATCTATCGCAAGAAAAAAATGCCATTGGCTTCGTAGCTAATTCGGATGTAGACGTAGATATTTCTGACAATGATTTACATATAAAAAGAACTATAAATCAATCAGTTAGTATTTTTAAATCAAAGTACAACTTTAGTCAATATCCGGACTTGGCTCCTACATTTGCCTTTTTGCTTCCAACGCTCGGTTGCCGAAATACACGTTTTTATGGCTTAGAAAGTTTACAGTTTAAAGAGTGCGATAGGGAAGAAGCAGTAGGCCAACAACTTGAAAGAATTAACGTTCAATTTGAAAAGCAAAATGATTTTTGGACAATAAATGCTGATGACTTTATGATGTATAACGTGCCTTTTTTTGATACATATTCTGATCATCGAATGGCAATGAGCGTTGCTCCGTTGGCGCTTTTAGGTGATATAATAGTTGAAGATGAAACGGTGGTAAAAAAGTCTTACCCTGATTTTTGGGAGGATTTGAAAAAAGTAGGATTTGAAATAGTATACCTTTGAACCGCGTGAATACACTAGGGACACATATTAGATTAACATCTTTTGGAGAATCACACGGTGCTGTTATTGGTGCTGTGTTAGATGGTTTTCCTGCTGGCTTCGAAATTGACTTCACCTACATTCAGCATCAATTAGACAGAAGAAAACCCGGGCAATCATCGATAACTTCCCCGAGAAAAGAGCAAGACGAATTCAGTATAAATTCTGGCCTATTTGAAGGGAAAAGCACAGGTGCGCCGCTGCATTTTTTCATTGCTAATACCGACGCTAAACCGAAAGACTATGATCATCTGAAAGAAGTATACAGACCAAGTCATGCCGATTACACTTACGAAGCTAAGTATGGCATTTGTGATTATAGAGGTGGAGGTAGAAGCAGTGCTAGAGTTACTGCTGGGTGGGTAGCCGCAGGAGCATTGGTTCAAGATTTTCTACAAAAAACTGGAATACGAATTGGGGCTTATGTAAAGCAAATTGGAGGAGTAAAAGCAGAATTGGAAACAAAATTTTATTCTAACAATGAAGTAGATGCTTCACTAGTTCGTTGTCCGAACGCAACGTATGCATCTAAAATGATAGATGAAATAGAGCTTGCAAAAGAGAAAAAAGATAGTTTGGGTGGAGTGATAGAATGTGTTATAACCGGTTTGCCAGCTGGCGTTGGAAATCCTGTTTTTGGCAAACTGAATTCTTTGCTTGCACAAGCCATGTTTAGTATAAATGCTGTGAAAGGATTTGAAATAGGAGGAGGTTTTGAAATGGCAACGAAAAAAGGGTCTGAAGTAAATGATGCCTTTGAAATGAGCGGAGGAAAAATGACCACCAAAACGAATTTTTCGGGAGGAATGCAAGGAGGAATTAGCAATGGTATGGACATTGTTTTTAGGGTTGCGTTTAAGCCAACAGCAACCATTGGAACTGAACAACAAACGGTAAATAAAGATGGAGAAAATATTCGTCTAGAAGCAGCAGGACGGCACGACCCTTGTGTGGTTCCTCGCGCAATACCCATTGTAGAAACAATGGCTGCATTAGTACTTGCAGATCAGCTAAGGATTTAATCTCTGAAATAAAAAATGGAAAAAATCATCATTTTTATTTTAGGTAGATACCTCAATTTTGTCAATCTTTTTTCAAAGAAATGGGGTGGGAAGCAAGCTTTTTTGGTGTTTTGCTATCCATTCCCAACAAAACTAAAACCTAAACAAGCAGAGTTTTATAAGACGTCGGAGCGTATCGACTTTGTATTTGAAGAAAAGCGAATTGCGTGTTACAAGTGGGGAAGGGGTGCTAAGGTGATTTTATGTCTGCATGGTTGGCAAAGTCAAACATTCAGATGGAAAAAATTCATAGAAACACTGGATAAAGAGCTATACACCATAATAGCAGTAGACGCTCCTGGTCACGGAAATTCTGAAGGGAGATTGCTGCATATTCCAAAATATTCGCGGTTGGTGGAATATCTGATCCAATCATTTAAGGTGGATTATATTTTAGCACATAGCATGGGAGCATTTGCTTCACTTAATTTGTTTCATCAAAAACCAGAACTTAGCCCAGAAAAGATAGCAGTGCTCGGTACGCCGGGTGAGGTCTCCGATTTCTTAGCTTTATATTCTTTCATTCTTGGTCTTTCCGCACGATCCAGAAAAAATATGGAGGAATATATTCAAGCCTATTTTAATGCGACCCCATCTGATTTTTCCATTCGAAAGATTGCCGCAACTCAGCATACAAAAGGGCTAATTATTCACGATAAAGACGACAAAGAAGCGCCGTTTCATTATGCAGAGCTGGTGCACGAAATTTGGGAAAATGCGGATATTCACGTTACCGAGGGGCTCGGTCATAAGTTAAGAAGTATAGAAGTGGTGGACAGGGTTGTGTCTTTTTTTGAAGATTAGTCTGGAATCTACTTCAGCATTGCAAGCTGTTGATCTACATAGCTTTTATTTGTAGGTTGCAGACTTACGGTTGTGCTAAATCCGCTATTGGTGCTTAATTCTTTTTTGTAGAAATACACCTTGTCTCCTATAAATGATACGGCAAATAAGGTAGCCGTTTTGTCTTTGGGAACCGCCCCAAAAGAGACAGAACCTCCATAGTTATTGCCTTTCAAAACACCTCTTTCGCCATTAAAAATGATAAAATATTCGGCTTCTATTGACGCATCAGGTGTTACTGCGAGCGGAGTTTTTGGTTCATTATAGTATTTGTCGCAATTGATATAACCAAGATCGTACACCTTTAACTTATCTTGATTCTGTTGCACTTGAGCTACGCGTTCTTCTTCTTTTTTTCGTTTTATTTCTTCTTGTTTCAAGTGAGCTTCCCATTCTTCTTTGCTATTGTAGGTGGTAGATGATATTTCATTGCCTTCCGCATCCATTACTATTTCTGTCATAGACCACTTATAAGATCTGCGCGACTGTCGTGGCAATATCCAATTCATTTTGGAAGAATTTGGGTCTTTTATGAATACCTGCATTTCGTTGTCATTTTTACCATCTGTAAATGCGATATCAAGTCCTTTTTGCTGATTTATCCCAACGGCCCTTTTGCTTTTATGCTCTTTTGCGTCCATATAGAGCGAACCTCCGGTTTGAATCATATGTCCATTTGAAACCGTAGATAAATCGTTAATCATAAGATCGGAAATACGATAAAACTCTTTTAACTCAAATTCCACCAATTCGCGTGTCGTCAGCCCACCAGCAGGTATGTGAATTACAGTTCCTTCTTCACCATAAATGGTGGTGTCTTTCAATGGATTAATAAGGAAAAATTGCGACTCTTTTTCTGGATAATTCGCTTTTAGTGTATAAGGCTCTTCTCCTTTATCTAAATACAAAGGCTTATGGTATTTGAGTTGAACTCCGGCACTTAAGCCTTTGTGATTGGTTGGGAAATTGGTGGGCATTCCCAAAAGTTCAAAACCCAGCTCTTGGCAGTAAGTTGCAATTTCAGAGGCTTGGTCGCGAGCTATTTTGTCAAAAACATATTTGCTATTCCACTGATCCACTGTTACAGGGAATAACGTTAGTTTTTGTCCGTCTTGACAATTAGTCATAATGTCTTGAATTTCTTGTTTTTGGTTATCGTCCAACTCTAATTGATTGATTTTGAATATGATATTATGTGAGGAAACTTGAGCATTTGCTACAAATGAGAAGCTAAGGAAGATGAGAACACAAATTTTATTTTTCATACATGGCAATTTCATGACATAACGGCGCAGTTTGTATTTCTAGTATGGCTGAGCAATAAAGATTCAAAAATGGTCGTAAACAAGATGAATGAATCGTATGTTTTACCCCAAATAGATTATTAAACTATCTATTCTAGCTGACTTTCCTTTCAAAATACAGGACTTCTTGATAAATGGCTTGTCAGCATAATATAGACCTCAACTCCAAAGACCTTATTTTAATTGGCAAAAACAGTTTCATTACGAAACTCTAATGAACTATTTGGGTTTAAATTTGTAATCAATTAAATAAAACAATGAAAAGAACAGCAACAGCAAATTGGAAAGGAACAGGCTTAGAAGGCTCTGGAAGTCTAACAACAAAAAGCGGGGCATTTCAGAACCGTCCATATTCATTCAAAACACGTTTTCAAAATGAAGATGGAACATTAGGTACAAACCCAGAAGAACTAATAGCCGCAGCACACGCGGGTTGTTTTAATATGGCCTTAAGTTTTAGACTGGCAGGTGCAGGGTTCCCAGCAACCAATCTCGATACAGAAGCTGTTGTAACAATGCGCAATGAAGATGTGCATTGGCATTTTGATAATATTACACTAAATCTGGTTGGTGAAGTTCCAGGAATAGATGAAGCTACATTTATAGAATTAGCAAATGCGGCCAAAGATACGTGCCCTATTTCTGAAGCACTTGGAGCAGTAAAAATCATTTTAAATGCCAGACTAAGCTAAGTTCCTATTTATGTTTTAATATTTGAGGTACAATATACCGCTAATAGACTGATCGTTCTACTTTGTTTTTTAATGGCGGTATTGATTTCAGGTATTCAAAAATAGCACCCGCCTCATCGTCAGTTAACAAGGTATAAGGCACCATAGGATAACGAAGCGCGTTATCCCCTTTTTTCATGCCATATTTCACAGCATTCACAAATTCATCTTTGGTCCAACTGCCGATACCCGTTTCAGAATCTGGTGTTAAATTTGGAGTACTCATTACTCTTCCTTGTTCATCAAGCGGTTTGTTTCCACCTCCAAAGTAACCTACACTTAGCTCAGGTTTAAGATAATTATTTGATTTAAAGTCAGCAGAATGACAAGAGAAGCATTCAAAATTGGTAGCTAAATATTTGCCAAGTTGAATCTTATTGGATGTGTCAGGCCTTGCTATTTTTTCTTTGGGCATATCAAAAGGCTTAAATGCTACCCTGCATAAGAACTTGGTAAGTAATGATGGTTCACAACGCCTATCTGGCGTTGGATCGGCTTTTACCATTGAGTTATCTGATTTCAAAAAGGAAATGATAGCATCTAAATCTTCATCGGACATATTAGGTAAATTAGCCATATATGGAGGTGAGTAGTGCCCATCCTTTTTAATACCTGTTCTTAAAAGATAAACCAATTCACCGTCCGTCCAACTACCAATTCCCTAAGCTGAATCTTGAGTTATATTTTGAGAATAAACTTCGCCAAATTCTGGTGGAGCATCACGCATTTTTTTTCAGTTAATTTTCCGGTTT
>JBEAPG010000131.1:0-5714 GCA_041164545.1 Bacteroidota bacterium | reverse complement strand
ATTTATAAGAAAGGTATCATACCAAATTCTGGCAGAAATTATTATTTGGTGCTCCCTGTTAAAAAGGTAAACAAATTTTACGAACTAGGCGAGGATGTATATGATTTGCCCCAGATAACTGAAGTTGCTGCTGTTGAAGAGCAGGGAAATAAAGAATTAGAAAAACCTACAATATCAACAGAAGTAGTGAAACAAGAACTGCCAATTCAAGTAAAAAAAGAAGTGTCCGGCAAAAGAACCATTATTTATGTTGTAAGAAAAGGAGATGCTATTTCAATTATCGCAGATTACTATGATTGCTATGTTTCAGATATAAAAAGATGGAATGGTTTGAGAAGTACACGTATCAACTATGGTCAACGTCTAAAAATAGTCATACCAGCAAGTAAATATGATTACTACATTCGTATTAATAAAATGAGTTCGGCTGAGTTAAACCGAATTCGAAACAAAGATTAATCACAATCAACGTCAGGGTGAAACTCGATAGAAGTAAATATCTGGAAAGTCGTAGTTTAAAGCCTTTTACGTTATTTCTCGCCATCGTTGCGGTAAATGTTTTGCTTGGTATAATAGCTCTTGCTTTTCCGACAAATGGTGTGTCTATTGGTAAAAACTTTAAGCTTAAGTTTACATCAATAAGTGAGTTATTTGAAACACCCAAGGTTGAACCTTCAGCAAATATTAACGAAATTTTAAGTGGAGTAGATGTAAAAGAATCCTTGCCGTCAGAAGTTGTCGCTTTTTCTGGCGGACAAGATTCGATTGTAAAAAAGATTAAGGCAGAGATTAGGTCTTCTGCCAATTACGATTCTACAACCAAAAAACTGACCCCTCCAAAGCCAAGAAGTATTCAATTGCCACCAAACAATCCGAACGCCCTTAAAATGCTAATCTCAGCATTAAAAAACGAGAGCAAAGAAAAGGTAGTAAGAATTATACATTATGGAGATTCTCAGTTGGAAGGAGATAGAATCACCGATTATCTGCGAAACCGACTTCAGCAATTATTCGGCGGAAACGGACCCGGCATTGTTCTCCCACTGGAACCCGCAGCGAATTCGAGACGCTCCGTTTTTGTGAGTCAGAGCAACAATTTTGTTAAAAAGGCAATTTATGTAAAGGGACAAAAAGCGCCCAATAATGAATATGGCATTGGCGCAGCAACTTTTTTGATAAATGGAAGTCATAGTTCTTTTGTAAAAATGGCTGAGCCATCTAACGAAAAAGAACAAGATGGCGATGGCCAGAAAGCGGAGTTTACCAAAAGTGCACAATCTGTTGCGTATATTTCCATAAAGAATGGAACTTCTGCATATCCTTTGGCGAAAACATACTCAAACATAAGGCTGCTTTACCAAAGCCAAACTCCATTCAAGGTAAAACTACAAAGCGATGATTCAGTAATAGAAGATATATTAAGAGAAGCACCAAGCTACGCCGCAAAATCGTGGAATCTAAATACAGAACGAAAGTTAAAAATTGATTTTGTTGCTGGTGAATTTCCTAAAATTTTTGGTCTCGCACTAGATGGAAACACCGGCGTGGCGGTTGACAACTTTGCAATGCGAGGCAGTTCTGCTGTTGGTTTTGACGATCTGTCTAAACCGCTCTATCAAAAGCAACTAAAAGATTTAAATGTACGATGCATAATCTTTCAGTACGGAATAAATGTAATACCTAATGTTCGCTCAGACTATAGCTATTACAAGAAAATACTGTCAACGCAACTTAAAAGTGTTATTTCCGCTTATCCTGGCGTGAGTATAATTGTAGTCGGGCCAAGCGATATGAGTAAAAATCAAAATGGCAGTATGGTTTCATACAGCAACATTCCCTTGATAAACAAAGCAATGAAGGAAGCGGCCTTTGAAAACGGGTGCGCATTTTGGGACTTATATGAAGCTATGGGTGATAAAAATGCAATGGTAGAGTGGCAAAACAATGGTTTAGCTAGAAAAGACTACACTCATTTTAGTTACAAAGGAGCCAAATACGTAGGAGAAATGCTGTTCGAGGCAATCCTTGAACAGCTTCAGTAGATTTTAATCTTTTCTAAGTGAATCCAACAACCTGTTTAAAGTAGAATATTCCTCTTCTTTTAAATGAAGATGGTCGTTTATTACATGATCAATTTTTTCTGTAAGCACCATTAACATTTCAATCCCTTTGTCAGTTAAACACACATCCACTTGACGTTTGTCAAAACTGCATTGCTTACGTTCTATTAGGTTTTTAGTGCGCAATTTTTCTACAAGCCTAGATGCATTACTCATCTTGTCCACCATCCTGTCTGTTATGTCGTTTATAGAAACAGGTTTTGGGTGCTGTCCCTTAAGTATTCTCAAAACATTGTACTGCTGTATTGAGATGTTGTATTCTTTAATTCTGTTGTTAATTTGATTTGAAATGTAACTCTGAGTATACCCAATATTTACAAAAGCTTTTTCTGCTTCTGATGCAAACGCGTTTTGCTTTATTTTCTCTTCTATGCCCATCTAATTTGTGCTAATTTAACACAATAGCCTTTCCTTTGTTCAGCGATATTATTGATTGCTCCATCAAAATAACGCATTCTGTGCGTCAAAAACAAACGAACATCGCATCCGTTATCTTACCAAAATGCAACTTACTATTATGTTCTCTATACTTTCTGTCATCTTTTTAGGTGTCGATTTGTATGTTTTTCAAGGGTTTAAGCTATTGTCAAAGAAGTGGATGCCCAGCTTCGCCAATACTGCAAATATTATTTACTGGGCAGTGCCAATTGTCTTAACTATTTTCATTTTTGTAACCATGTTTTTTTGGCCCGAGGCGAGAAAAAGTAAGTGGGTAATGTGGGCAAGTACTCTGCTTATTGGGCTTTTCTTGGCCAAGTTGGTTTGGGTTTTGTTTATGATTTTTGATGATGTTGTCCGGTTGTTTAAATTCACAGGAAGTGCAGTGTCAAAAACGCCATCTCCTAATGCCATTAGCCGTTCTCAATTTATCGTAACTACAGGCGCAGTTTTAGCAGGAACTATGTTTAGCAGCTTGGTGTATGGTATTGCAAAAGGAGCACACAATTACAAGGTGTTTAACAGAAAGCTAAAGCTTAAAAATTTGCCAAAGGCTTTTGAAGGGTTTAAGATTGTTCAAATTTCCGATGTTCACTCAGGTAGTTTTTGGAACAAAGAAGCCGTTTCAAAAGGCATTCAGCTCATTCTTGATCAAAAACCGGACGCTATATTTTTTACAGGGGATTTGGTGAATAATACCGCAGACGAAATAGAAGGTTTTAAAGATATTTTCAGCAAGTTGGAGGCAAAATATGGGGTGTACTCGGTTTTGGGAAACCACGATTATGGAGACTATGTTCCTTGGCCAAACAAAGACGGCGTCACAAAAGAACAAAACCTAGATCGGTTAAAAATGCATCACAAAGAGATGGGTTGGGACTTGCTGATAAACGAGAATAGGGTAATAAAAAAGGACGGGGAAGAATTGGCAGTTTTAGGTGTGGAAAATTGGAGTGCGCATATGCGGTTTCCAAAATATGGCAACTTAAGGCAAGCATATAGTGGTGTTGAACATATTGAAAACAAACTTTTGTTGTCGCACGACCCTAGCCACTGGAAAGCAGAGGTGCTTCCAAATTTTCCTTCCATAGATGCGATGTTTGCAGGACATACGCACGGAATGCAGTTTGGTGTAGACACAAAATATTACAGATGGAGTCCTGTGAAATACCAGTACCCAGAATGGGCTGACTTATATGAAGAAAACAATCAATACCTATACGTAAATCGTGGTTTTGGTTATTTGGGTTATCCAGGAAGAGTCGGGTTTTATCCGGAGATTACAGTGTTTGAGCTGGAGTCCGCTTAAAATGATTTTTTACGGCAACCAGCTCTTCAAGAAACGTCGGGTTTTCCTCTAACTTGTTGCCAACTACTACCACATCAGCACCCGATTCAAAAATTTCTTTAGCAGCCTGTTTTGTTCGTATGCCACCGCCTACAATTAATGGTGCGTCAATTTCTTTTTTTACAGCAGAAACAAGTTTAGGGTCAGCATATTGCAAAGCCCCACTTCCACAGTCTAAGTAAATAAATTCATTGCCGAGCATTGTTCCTGCCAGTGCTGTAGAGGCTGCAATTCCTGGCTTGTCTTGGGGAATCGGTACAGTTCCGCTAATGTATGACACAGTGGTAGTTCTTCCTCCGTCTATTAAGATGTATCCGGTAGAAAATATTTCCAGTTCGGAGCGTTTAAGCTTGTATGCAGATTCCACGTGTCTTCCAATCAATAAATCGGGATTTCTTCCGCTTATTAGAGACAACAGCAATATTGCGTCTGCAGTATTGTCAATCTGGTTGGGGCTGCCGGGAAAAATAACCAACGGTTTGTTTGTGCGCAGTTTTAACTGTTTTAAACAGCTTCTCATGTGCCCGTCTGTAACAAGGCTGCCACCCACAAACAGAAAGTCGATTTCTTTAAAACTGGGTTGACTTATAAGTGAATCAAGTTGCGCTTCGTTTGCCTTGTCAGGATCAACCAAAACAGCCAACATTTTTCGTCCGTTTCGAGATTGTTGTTGTATGTAGTTCTTTAAACTGATGGCGGATAATTTAATTTCAAAGGTAGTGTTTAAGACATAATTTGGAGACAACAAATGCTCGTGATAAATCTTAAATTTTTGTTATCAACACTGCAAATCTCTTAAAAATAAGTCAATTCAAAAATTTTAATGTTTATGTGTGGAAAAACCCCAAAATATTACAACCATATTCAGCCTTACATTTGACCAAAACTCACTATAAATTTTTGTAGATAAAGAGGTCGATATACTAAATATTATTATTCATGAGCCAGAAACCAAATTACAACAAAAACGCTTTAAAATTTAAAAGATTCTTTACAAAAGACGGAGTACGTCCAACAGACTTGTTTGACTACGAATTCCGTACATCAGTTATAAAAAACCCGGCGGGAGACGAGGTGTTCAAAATGGAAAATGTAGAAGTTCCAAAAGAATGGTCTCAGGTAGCTACAGATATTTTGGCTCAAAAATATTTTAGAAAAGCAGGTGTGCCAATGCCTGACGGCTCTACAGGCTCAGAGTCTTCGGTTAAACAAGTGGCTCATAGACTAGCAGATTGCTGGAAAACTTGGGGTGAACAATATGGCTATTTTGCGTCTAAAAAAGATGCACAAGTTTTTTACGACGAATTAGTTTACAGCATTATTGGTCAATATGCAGCACCAAACAGCCCACAGTGGTTCAATACAGGGCTTCATAACTCATATGGAATAACAGGAAAGCCACAAGGGCACTATTTCTGTGATCCAGAAACAGGTGAAGTGAAAAAATCTACTTCTGCTTACGAAAGACCTCAACCACACGCTTGCTTTATTTTGTCGGTAGATGATGATTTGGTAAATGAAGGTGGTATTATGGATTTGTGGGTACGCGAAGCACGTATCTTTAAATATGGCTCTGGTGTGGGAACTAATTTCTCATCTATTCGCGGAGCAAATGAAAAATTGAGCGGAGGTGGATATTCTAGCGGGTTAATGAGCTTCTTAAAAATAGGAGATAGAGCTGCAGGTGCAATTAAATCTGGAGGAACTACAAGAAGAGCTGCTAAAATGGTATGCTTAGATTTAGATCACCCAGAAATTATGTCTTTCATCAATTGGAAAAAAGATGAAGAGAAAAAAGTAAAGGCGTT
>JBEAPG010000130.1:0-5773 GCA_041164545.1 Bacteroidota bacterium | reverse complement strand
TAATATCTTCGCGCTTTAACACGTTAGGCACAGGCACTACCATCGCAAAATCCTTAATATTTCCTTGAAAATCGTTACTCATTGTAATAGTTGTAAATTGTCCGTCGCGTACAAGTATTACCTCTGACTTGTTATTGTATAAATCAGAACCAGCTTTAGCTACATAAAAGCCACAAAACGCATGACTATAAATTGCGGCCAAAAGGCCAATTAAGGTTAAAAATGTGTTTTTCATATATTCGGTGTTTTTATAAAAATTAGTCTAAATAAATAAAGGTGATTCTTGGTCTTTTTTGGTTGTTTGTTTTACCCATTCAAACTTTTCTGCTTTGCATAATCTATCAAAAACGGGAGTAAATGGACTGACGAAAAACAGAATCCATATGGCCGCACTTTGAATGTAGAAAAAATTGCTTGCTACAAAAAGTAAGATTCCCAAAATGGATGCCCACAGTATTCTGGCGCGCTTATGGTTGGGAATAGTCATGGGATCTGTTATCATAAAAAAAGCAAAAAGCAACAAGGTGCCATTATTCATTTTGTGCAACCAAACCTCTGTTTCCCAGCCTAGGTAGAGTACTTGTCTGGCAAAAAGTAGCCCGCCAAATACCAATAAGAAAGTAATAGCAGTATCTATTCTGCCAACTTTAAGCACCATCATAAGGCCTGCGGCACCCACAAAAAACCAAAAAACAACACCACTGCCCCACTGCCCTGGACTGACCCACGCTTGTTGTGTAAGCGCTACCGCTGCTATTATTCCAATATTGGCAGGATTAAAAACGTGCTTGTAGTTTACCTTTATTAAAAATTTACTAGCGATAGCTACAAATGCAGCAAAAGACGCCACCCAAACACTGTCCGTTTTAAGCAATAGGCATAAACCTAGTGCGGTAATCAGTGCACTTTTTATGGATGAATAGTTTTTGGTGGTGAAATAGGTAAAAATAAGTTGGGTAATAACGGCAGTGCCAAAGTTTACTACATATCTATTTACCTCTGCGTTCCAAGAAAGGAAGCTGATACCATAAAAAAGAAACGACCCAAGATATAAAATCTGAAAATACCTTGGATCATTTGCTTCTGTTGAAAAAATTGACACTAATTTACTTACCATTAACACCCATCAATACGATGGAATGCAAAAAGGTAAATGGGGAAGTGTGATTTTTTTTAAATCTACTAATTTTTAACAAGTATGGCAACAGCAATGCTTATACACTAATTACTCCATAAATTGCCTGTAAGTCATTCAAAACAAAGTAGTTTAAAAAAATGATTGACTCTAGTTATTTAAAAAACTTAGTGCTTTATAGCCCTCCAACAATAAGCAAAATGATCGCTAACCATTCCTACCGCTTCCATATAGGCCATGCAGGTAGTACTGCCTACAAACTTAAAGCCCCGCTTTTTTAAATCCTTACTCATCGCATCACTTTGTGGTGTAGTTGTTTTTACATCCGCCCACGTGTTTATAGAAATATGTACTGTTTTGTAATCCGTAAATTGCCAAATGTATTTGTCAAAACTGCCAAATTCTTTCTGCACTGCTAAGTAGCTTTTGGCATTATTTATCGCCGCCAAAATCTTTGCCTTACTTCTTATTATTCCCACATTTTGCATCAATTCATTTACTTTTTCTTCGGTATAGTTTGCCATTTTTATCGCATCAAAACCATCAAAAGCCAATCTAAAATTCTCGCGTTTTTTAAGTATAGTATACCAACTCAAGCCCGCTTGAAAGGTTTCTAAAATCAGATGTTCGAATAAATGCCCATCGTCGTGGCTAGGTCTTCCCCATTCTTGGTCGTGGTAGTCTAAGTATAATTGGGCCTTTAAGCACCACGGACACCTTTGTTTCTCATCAGAAGGTGTAAACTGTATCTTTGCCATATCGCAATGTTAGAAACAAATAACGACATTGATTTTGCAAGCAACAATGATATTCCTATTAACGAGGTTATCAGTCAGATGGAAAAGGAATTGGAAATGAGTGGTGAGCACCATCACTTTGTTGCCAATGAGCCCTTACGACTTATTGACGAACTTATGCGGTTTCTCAAGCAAATAGATACTGGAACGCGACTAGCAAATTTGTTTTATAGGATAGATGTAAATCCAGCTAAAGCAAATGAAAAACTAAGCCATTATGAAGGTTTAGCTGTGCTCGCTTGGAATCGCGTTTTTCAAAAAGTGTGGTTCAGAAAAAATTATAAACCATAAACCTAAGGTACAGCTGCCTCCAGCAACTAAAATTGAAAATAAATAAACGGTTGCACGTCCGCAGATGTAGCTTGAAACGTAATAAAAACCACCAATACAAAGAGAATAATTTTGATGTATATAGGAGTTTCAGAAAACCAATGCTGTACTCTATTTTTTAAATTAGAAGACAAAAAGTGAATAGTAAACCCAACTAAAATCAGTGCGAAAACTTGCCAATAAGCTACTATTCTATCAACAGCTCCAGTCAAATTAAAGGCCGTAAAAATTCGGTCGAGCATTAGCATTACAGTGTCTACATCGCTTGCTCTAAAATACATCCAACAAAATGCAACAAAATGAAAAGTGATTAAAATTCCTATTATTTTTTGCCATCTGCCAACACCAACATTTACAAATCTGGACCAAATTCTATGCACCGCTAAACCAATACCATGCAAACCACCCCATATGATAAACTTAAACGCTGCACCGTGCCAAAGTCCTCCTAAGAGCATGGTTATAAAAAGGTTTACGTAAGTTCTGGTTTTTCCTTTTCTGTTACCACCTAATGAAATGTACAAATAATCTCGCAACCAAGTGCTTAGTGATATATGCCAGCGTCTCCAAAAATCGGAAATATTTTCTGCCTTATACGGACTATTGAAGTTTATAGGTAGTTTGAAACCTAATAAGGTCGCCAAGCCAATTGCAATATCCGAATAGCCAGAAAAGTCGCAATATATCTGAATGGAATAGCCGTATACCGCCATTAAATTCATAAAACCCGAATACATTTCTGGAGCTTCAAACACACGGTCTACAAAGTTGATGCTGATATAATCGCTAATGATTACCTTCTTTACTAAACCCGCCATAATTAAATAAAGAGCCTTACCAAAGCCGCTTTTGCTAAGATAATATGGTCGATGAATTTGAGGTATAAATTCTGCGGCTCTAACTATTGGGCCAGCTACCAATTGCGGAAAAAACGACACGAAAAATGCAAAATCGACAATGCTCCTACACGGTTTCAGCTGATTTCTATAAATGTCAATGGTATAGCTTAAGGTTTGAAATGTATAAAAGGAAATACCAACTGGCAATATTATTTCTGAAATGTCGAAATGCGTACCGAAGCTTCCATTGGAAAATGCAGCCAAAAAATTAACCGCTTTTAAATCAGTACCCAAAAAACCATTTAGTGTATCGACCACAAAATACGAATACTTAAAAAAAGCCAGTAAACCTAGGTTACTAATTAGACTTAGTATAAGGTAAACACGCTTTTCCCATTGTGCCTTTGCCAGATATATTCCATATCCGCAGCCATAGTCTACGAGGGTACTGAGCAGCAGAAGCAAAAAATATAAACCGCTGCATTTGTAGTAAAAAAATAAGCTAAATAGGAGTAAATAGACACTTCTAAGCTTTACCTTGTTATGTATAATGGTGAAACCAGCATACATTATGGTAAAAAGGAACAAGAAACTATACTGATTAAACAGAATTGGGTTGTTTTGCGAATAGGCAAATAACTGTTCCAGATTTAACATAATCACATTTCCCTTTGTTCGTAATGTTTCATAATAGCATTGTACAGCAACTCTCCTTGCAGTTGATACCCCTCTTTGGTAAAGTGAATTAAGTCATTGCGTGCTAGTCCTTCGTTTCGCCAAGTAAGTATAGAATTAGCACCTCCCATTATGTGATATAAGTCCCACAATGCCACGTCCTGTTCCAAACAAATTTCGTGTAGTGCAAGTCGTAAATCTTCTATGTTTTGGTTGGATTGCTTCTTAAAATAAAAGTGGTCGGGGGGTGTGGTTAGTAAAATTGGAACATTTGGATTCGCTACTTTAATACGCATTATAAGGTTTGTAAAGCGCTCTTTAACACACGAAACGCAAAAACGGGAACTAGGCAAATAGCAGTCGTTTGTCCCAAAAGAAATAATAATGAGATTCGCATTTAACTCTGCCAATTCTTTTTCAAAACCATTGCTTCTAAGATATTGGAGTGTACTAGACCCATTTACTCCCATTGAATGATACAATACACCTGCATTGCCATTTTTTAAAATCATTCCTTGCAGCTTAGTGCCATAATCTCCTTCACCTATGGCAATTAAAGAAAGGCTGTCTTGGAGCTCACTAAAATATATTTCTGTACGGTCATTTACATTGTGAAAACTACAATTCCCGGTATACTTTGTCGGGTAAAAATTGCCTCGTGAGCTTAAAAGCGAAACATGATTAAAATCTGCATCTGATATAGCTTTAGAAGCAACATCCACATTTACTAAAGCACTATCTCCTGCGGTAATAGAATAGCCTGCAACGCCAATGTTGCAATCTTTGTAACTCCGCATTATTTCACAATAGTGCCACTGGCCAGAATAGTCGAAGCGGACATCCAAAGCGCCGCCAGTATGAACTATTCTATAAGGAAATACAAAGCCCCTTCCAGCATTTCCAAATTTCTCTTGAAACAAACATCGGGTGCTGGAGGTAAGAAAGTCTGCCTGGATATGTGAGTCGCCAATATGTACAATGCTTACTACATTGTCTTTGAGACAAGCCAGACTATCTAAGTTTCTAAAAAAGGGCTTAAGTGTCTTATAATTTACTATGCTATTTTCATTTACTACCAATTCATAGGTATGCTGCTTAAATGAAAGTAAAGTCAATAATATGGCAGCCCAATATATTTTCAATGCTTTAGTGACTTAGCTATATTTTCCTTTGAATTTTTTCTTTACTTCGGTAGAGATACGCTTTATTTCTTGCTCTTGGTCTGTTTTGCAAATAAGCAAGGCATTCTTTGTATCTATCACAAAATAACCGTTCAAGTCTTTAAGTACAACCAACTTTTCGTCTTCCGTAACTACTAAGTTTCGAGAAGAATCTATATTATGCACAATTGCATTTAAACTTGAATTACCGTTAATTGGTTCAGTATGGTCCATTACACTGCGCCAAGTACCCAAATCACTCCACCCAAAATCAGATGGTAGCACATATACATTGTCTGCTTTTTCCAATAATCCATTGTCAATAGAAATGCTATTTATTTGGCTATATATTCTGTCAATATGCTCTCGTTCTATTGCTGTATTGTAAGCCCCTTTCCCTTCCGCAAACGCCATACTCATTTCTGGTAAATGCTCGTTTAGTGCTGATAATATGCTGTTTACGCTCCATATAAACATACCCGCATTCCATAAAAAATCACCACTTTCTAGGAACTTTTGTGCTAGTTCTAGCGGTGGTTTTTCTGTAAATGTTTTTACTTTATTTACGCCAGCGCCCACTTCTCTTTCATCAAATTGAATGTAACCATAGCCCGTGTCTGGCCTGTGCGGTTTTATTCCTAGGGTTATTAGTGCATCGTTATTTCTAGCAAAATTATAGGCCGTTTCAATTTGAGTATTTAATTGTTCTCTATCCAATATTAATTGATCACTTGGGGCAACTATAATAATGCCATCTGGATCTTGTTCAGCAATTTTGTATGCCGCATAAGCTATGCAAGCTGCTGTGTTTTTACCATGCGGCTCCCCCATTATTTG
>JBEAPG010000129.1:0-5784 GCA_041164545.1 Bacteroidota bacterium | reverse complement strand
TTTGAAGGCTATAAAATTTTAGCTATTGCTTATCAAGAAATGCGAGAGGTAGAGCCTTTGGACGTATCAATAAAGAAACTACTGTCTTTACAGCCTAATTATCAAAAGTATCCAAATGGAGACCCCTCTATTTTTACTAAAGAGCTAGCAAAATATTAGGTAGAGCCTAAGGTAGTTGTGGGTTTAAAAGTTGGAGGAAGTCTTAATGCCGTTCGTCTAGATCAAAGCTACTCTGCACTAAACGTCAGTCAGAATTATAAAAGCACCGTTGGCTATCAATTTGGAGGTTCTTTCTATTATTTTTTAAACAGCAACTTAGCCTTAAGAGGTAATATTTTAAAAGGAGGTACTTCTATAAATCATACTATGACAAGTGATGAATTGTGGGAAAAGACTTACATTGAAAATTTGACCTTTATGAATTATACCCTTGGCGCGGCCAAGTATTTTGATGTAAAACCTAAGGTAAAGGCTTTTGTTGGAGCAGATGCAGGGGTTTTAACTTTATCCGGTTCAAATGTTACTGTAAATTCTACCAATTTTACTCCTGAATCATTTAAAGTTGATACAAAGGACGCGTTAAACGATAGAAATAAAATTCAACCCAATTTTACTTTTCTAGTAGGTACCCCACTAGAGCTTGAACGTGGTAGTTTTGATATTGAATTGGGGTATAGCTATTTTATAAATAATACAATAGTCGCAGAAACTAGAATGGAGGATATTGATTTTATCCTTGACTCTCAATATATCAATGATGATATAAAACTTGGTTTAATATCACTAAACTTTGTTTATAGTTTGCCAATTAACTATAGAATAGGGAAATAATTATCAAACCATTTTAAAAGATTGCGACCTTCTTACATTCTATCCGGCACATTTATACCTAATAAACCAAAACCGTGCTTTATCGTTTCACCGCATTGCTTTGATAGCGATAGCCTAAAGTTTCGTACCGTACTTTCTTTGGCTCCCAGAATGCTATGCTCGTGATAAAATTTGTTAAACGCTTTTGCTAAGTCATAAACAGCATTGGCAATTTCTGATGGATTGTAATTACTTGCTGCGGCATTTACAGCACTTGGGTATGCATTCATAAGTACGATAATGCTCTTTTCCTCGTCGTTTAGCACTTCTGGTTTTTCGAATTGAAAGTTATTTGCAGCGCGCAACAAGGATGATATTCGCGTATAGGTGTATTGAACAAAAGGAGCTGTGTTTCCTTGAAAATCAATGGATTCTTTTGGGTCGTATAGCATTCTTTTTTTTGCATCTACTTTTAATAGATAATATTTTAGAGCTCCAATTCCAAGGGTTTCATAAAGCTCTTTTAATTCGTCATCAGACATGCCTTCAGTTTTTCCCAATTCTTCGGTTTGCTGTTTGGCGGTATTTACTACCTCTTCCATCAGCTCATCGGCATCTACCACAGTTCCTTCTCTACTTTTCATTTTACCCTCTGGCAAATCAACCATGCCGTAACTTAAGTGGTATAGACCTTCGGCGTAAGTCTTATTTAGTTTCTTTAGAATAAGCTGTAGTACTTTAAAGTGGTAATCTTGCTCATTTCCAACTACGTAAATAAAGCTATCCATCTTAAAATCGTTGTACTTTAAGTCTGCCGTGCCAATGTCTTGAGTGATGTAAACGCTAGTACCGTCAGCCCGTTGTACTATTTTTTCATCTAATCCATCTTCAGTTAAATCTACCCAAATACTGCCGTCCTCTTTCTGGTAGAAAGCACCAGTAGTTAAGCCTTCCTTTACTATGGCTTTGCCTAAAAGGTACGTGTCACTTTCGTAGTATATTTTATCAAACGACACTCCTAAGCGTTGGTAGGTCGATGCAAATCCGTCATACACCCAAGCATTCATTTTTTGCCATAGGGCTAATACTTCCTTATTGCCTTCTTCCCACTGCTGTAGCATTTGTTTTACCTCAGAACCTATCTGGCTAATGGTATTGAAGTAAGTGTTTTTGTATTCGGATTTGAAGGTTTTAAACAAATCTTCTCCTTTGTTTTTTAGTTTTTCTGCTGCAGGTGATTTGCAAAACGTATTGTAAGCTGATGTGCCATCTTCGCTTTTTAGCCACGTTCCATATTCTGCTTGAAACTGTTTTTCAAACTCAACATAGTACTTGCCAACTAGGTGATCACCTTTGATGCCTGAACTTTCTGGAGTCTCATTATTTCCCCATTTTTGCCAAGCTAGCATACTCTTGCAAATGTGAATACCTCGGTCGTTTACCAGATTATTTTTAATTACTTCATAGCCATTGGCTTCTAAAATTTGGCAAAACGAATAGCCCAAAACATTATTTCTAATATGTCCTAGGTGAAGTGGTTTATTGGTGTTTGGAGATGAGTATTCTACCACTACTTTTTTACCTTTTCCAATAAGCGGAATTTGAATACCTTGCTCTGTTTGCGTTTTTGCTACGTCAAGCCAAAAATCGCTGCTTAATTCAAGGTTTAAAAAGCCCTTTACAATATTAAAATCTGCAATTTCGGAGACATGTTCTTTCAGATAAAGACCAATATCATTTGCCGTATCCTCCGGTTTTTTTTTTGAAAAACGAAGAAATGGAAATACAACTAGGGTTAAATCTCCCGTAAAGTTAGCATTGGTTTTTTCAAAGCTTATATCCGTAGCATCATAATTATAGAGATGCTTAAGGGCGTTTACAGTTTGTGTTTTTAGTGATTGCTGAAATTCCATTTACTTTAATATTGGTGAATTTGGCTCGCGCGCTATTTCTTTATGTATTGTTTTTTCCAAAAACTTTGGTGCCAAGAAGTTAAGGAGTTTTATCAACCTTCCTTGTTTGTCGGTAAGCATAAAATCTTTTCGATATCTTATTGCTTGCAAAATATCATTGGCAACTTCCTCAGGTGTTGTCATTTTCTTCTCATTCATTGGCGATTCTGATTGTGCATTTCCGTTTTCGTCAAGCGCATTAAATCTAATATTGGTACTGGTAAATCCAGGACAGGCAATTAGCACATTTAATCCTTTGTGCAGATATTCCATTCTGATGGATTCATACAGTCCGTGTATAGCAAATTTAGATGAGGCATAAGCACTTCTTCCTGGCAATCCTTTAAAGCCCGTTACTGACGATACTGCTACTAGACTTCCTATGCTTTTTACGAGATAGGGGAGGGCTGCCTTGCTGCAGTACAAAGTACCCCAATAATTGGTGTCCATTACCTTTTTTAGTACATCCGTTTCTGTTTGTGCAAATGATCCACGCATAGAAATTCCTGCATTATTTATGAGAATATCAAGTGTTTCAAACTCTTGAATTGACTTATTAATTAAGTTAATACAATCATTTTCTTGAGTTACATCACACTGTACAGAAAGGACTTTTATGCCGTTCTGTTGAAGTTCGTTCTCCAAGTCTTGAAGTTTATTTAGGTTTCTTGCCGCAAGCACCAAGTTTGCTCCCTGAGCTGCAAAAGCTTTGGCCAATGCCTCTCCAATACCAGAGGAAGCTCCAGTAATTATTACGTTTTTGCCTAAAAAAGTCTTCAAGTTTCTTCTACTTTTTCCACTTCACACTGCAACCTACAGCAGGTATTTCGGTAAAGTCGGGTTCCATTCCGTCTAAGGTATCTTCTATTGCATCTTCTAAATAGACTTGCATTACCAAGCTCTCGTTTTCCCAATTATCATCAATTGCGCCTTGATAAACTAATTTTCGTTTGCTATTAAAAACAAAAGCTTCGGGAGTACGAGTGGCACCAAGTTTTTTTGCAACGGTCTGATCTGCGTCGTGCAAGTATGGAAATGGCAAGTTTAACTCCGTACTTAGTTTAACCATTTCATCAAACGAATCTGCCGGATATTGCTCTGCATCATTCGGATTAATGGCTAATATCATCAGATTATCATCTTCAAATTTATTGAACATCTTAGTTAGTCTGTTCCAATATGTGCGTGCATACGGACAGTGGTTACAAGTAATTACTAAAACTAAAGCTGTTCTATCGGCAAAGGTGAATTTATCATACGTTTCCCCGTTTACGCCTTTTAGTTTAAAATTAAAAAGAGAATCTCCTATTTCCATTATACCCACAAAGGTAGTTTGTATTAAAAAAATTAGAAATAAATCTTTTGATATTCATACACCTTTTTGATAATAGTCTGAATAATGTTGGATTGAAAGGAAATTACACGGATAGAAATGAGATAATGCAATTGATGCTTTAATTTGCAGTGCAATGAAAAGAAAAAACGGGTTGTTTCTCATAGGAATGTTTTTAGTTGTGGGTTTAGTTTTACTAGAGGCATGTCAAAAAAATCCATTTTGGGTTGGAGAGAGCGAATATGTAACGTTTTTGTACTCGAATACACAGGCAAATGGACCTAAATTAGAAACGCTACAAGACGATAAAAGCGCATTTATCTATTATGAAAATACATCGACCGAAAAGGTGGGTAATGGCAGAGTAAGGATAAGAGTAGGAGGGGTTTCTGTACGTACTATAAATAAGATATTCAATATAAATGGCTTGGTTGTAAAAGAAAAACAAGACGATAGAATAAGGGAAACCTTTTCGGAACCGACTGAGTTGGAAGATAATGTGTTTCTGGAAAAGTCGGAATTGGCTACGGTGTTGGTATTGGATATGACTACTTCGATGAAGGATGAAATCAAGACAACCAAACAATACGCTAAAGATTTTATTGATTTATTGGCTGATAGTTCTAAAAATGCACAGTTTGCAGTGGTTTTCTTTTCGTCGAAAGATAAAATTTATGCAACGCCATTTTTCTCGTCCTCTACCAGAGGAATATTGAAACAGCAAATCGATAACTATAGTGATTATGGTGATAAGACGGCTGTTCTTGCCGCTACCTATAAAGCGATACAAATGTTGCAGGACCTCAGTTTTGATGGTTCTAAATCTATGATTTTATTTTCTGACGGCAGCGATACAGATTCAGATCAACCGGACTCTACCTTAGCGAGAATACAAGATAGTCAATACGATAGAATGGCAATTGGTTTTAGATCTAAAGGGTTTAAAAGCAATGATTTACAAGATATAGCAACGGCAAAATCAAGTTGTTATGTTGTTGATAAGCCTGCCGATCTTGAAGATTATTTTGGTGAAATCGCACAAAAACTTACAGCAAAATATGACTTTATATATGAGCGCTCAGATCAAATTTTAAATTCATCTCGACTTATTAAATTCATTGCTGAAACGGATAAAATGGAATAGATTTTATTCCAATCATAAAAAAGAGTTGAGAACTAAGCTTTGTTTTCTTCCTTAGGTTCTGCTTTATCTTTTTTCTTCTTGTCCTTTTTAAATGTAAGTTCTTCTTTTTTAGCATCTAAACCTACCAAAAGAAAATCACCGTCTTTTATGTCTGACTTCAAAATTTCCTCAGCAAGTGGGTCTTCTAAGTATTTTTGTATTGCACGATTTAGGGGACGAGCGCCAAAATCTGCATCAAAACCTTTTTCTGCTAAAAATTCTTTCGCTTCTTTACTTAGTTGAATGTCAAAGCCAATTTGTTTAATGCGGCTAACCAATTCAGCAACAGATATTTCTAATATTTTTTCTATGTCCTTTTTCTCAAGAGAATTAAATACAATGACATCGTCTATTCTGTTCAAAAATTCAGGTGAGAAGAAGCGTTTAAGTGCATTTTCAATTACACCTTTCGCATTCAAATCCATCGCTTTGTCTTTGGCTGCAGTAGCAAATCCAACCCCAGCTCCAAAATCTTTTAGCTGACGGGAACCGATGTTACTCGTCAT
>JBEAPG010000128.1:0-5814 GCA_041164545.1 Bacteroidota bacterium | reverse complement strand
AACTGCCCAAGGGTGTACACGGAGCTATCGCCATCTCCCTAGTAGTAGGTAATGTTTTGTATATCGTCCGAGCCATAAAAAACAGCACGCACCGTATCGTCCACACAAGAAGTAAATATATCAAACGAGGCTCGTTGGTAGGCAGAGGGGATATAGGAGGCTTGGTAACCAAGAAAGTCACCACCTTTTAGTTTAAAAACATTGTAGCTCACAGTTGCTCCCCCATACTCATTGGAGTTCGAAATTCTATGAATTGTGCTATCGAAATGTTCCCCAAAATAAATATTTCCGTCCGGACCTAATTCCATAAAAATGTCTCTCCTAAATGCTGAAGGTTTGCTCAGTAGAGTACTATGCACTACTTTTTTGGTGAGATAGGGATAGGGGTAAAAACGTTTAAGTTGGTAAATGACTTGGTAAAGCTGATTGATATTTGCACAATTCGGAAAATAACGGTAAACCAAATAAATCAATGAATCGTTCTCGCTAAAGGCTAAGCCGGTTAAATTTGATTTCCGATTGCCAGTGCAAAAGTCGTAGTTTGGCAAATCGCTCTTACGGAGCATGGTTTTGGGATTATTTAGTTTCCCTGTATTTTTATCAAAATCGAAGAGTGTTAACATATCGTTGCCTCGTTCACGAACAAGGACAACCTGCGAGGCATCATGAGATGCTTTTTGGGTGGTAAAATTGGACCCTATAAAATTTTGATTAGTACCTACACTTTGTGTTCTTCCGTATTTTACTATACCAGATGAGTTTACCTTAAAGGTTAAAAAATTATCCCCAATAGCAACATATAACCACTGGCTCGTATCTTGTTTTATTAATGTACTTCCGCTTAAAGTAATATGTTCTCGATTTGTTGAAGAAATAGTATCCGTAATTCCATGACAATCGCTTCGTATATATTCAATTGAGTCTCCTTGTCCTCGTAGTTTGGCATAGGTAAAAACCCATTTACTATTCCCAGCCGTAGGCCCACTTGTTCTGATTATATGGAAGTCTTTATAATTCGTATGGTCTGCACTATAGATGATATCTCCAAGTGTGGTGTCGCATACGGTAGGATTCGGAATTCTTCTAAAATTAAGTGCAGAGTCCTTTGATATGGCATACGACCCAACATTTTTATCACAATAACCTTCACAATTAATGTGAACTAGTCCTATCCCCCCGTTTGTTCCGCCTCCATAAGGAACGTTATAGGTAACGAGGTAAGTTGAATCTCCGTCGTACCTTATTACGGCTCCATTACTAAATGGCAAATCAGCTACCTGAGCTTGAATTAAGGTAACTGACAATAGCAATACTATAATGGCAACAAGTCGCAAGATTGTCTTATTGTTTTATAAACTTAGCATTGAGCAAAATACATCAGAATTTTACGAATTTCTTAGAATATTGTATTCCTTTATCATACATATTAACTGAATATATTCCAGCTGGTAAGTTTGGTAATAAACAATTAGATAATTTCATAATGTTTTCAATTGATATAATACACTCAAAGATACTTAAATTCAGCAAATAGTTGCATCGGCATTTGTCAAATCTCACTTCATCCCCTTCATCTTATCTTCCAATTGATTCATTTCATCTCGCAATCGAGCAGCTTCCATAAAATCCATTTCTTTGGCGGCACGCAGCATTTCTGCCTTGGTGTTTTCTATCGCTTTTTTAAGTGCGGGTTTGGTCATGTATTGCACCACAGGGTCTGCAGCTAGTCCCAAGTTTTCTTTTGTTGCATAAGTGCGTTCAGATACGTCAGAATCTAAACCGTGTCGCTCAAAGACTGATTTTTTAGAACGGATAATGGTTTCTGGAGTTATGCCATGTTCTATATTGTATTTCATTTGGAGCAGTCTTCTTCGTTCGGTTTCATCAATGGTAAGTCGCATACTGTCAGTTATTTTATCGGCATACATTATCACCTTTCCATTTACATTTCGAGCAGCTCTACCCACTGTTTGCACCAAACTTCGTTCACTTCGTAAAAAGCCTTCTTTATCTGCATCTAAAATGGCTACCAAACTCACTTCGGGTAAGTCTAATCCTTCCCGCAGTAAGTTTACACCGATGAGTACATCAATGTCGCCATTTCTCAAGCGTTCTAATATTTCTACTCTATCCAAGGTTTTCACTTCGGAGTGGATATAAGTGGCAGATATGCCTAAATTTCGCACATACTTGTCCAACTCTTCTGCCATACGTTTAGTAAGAGTAGTTACCAATACGCGGTCTCCCATGGCTACTCGCTCGTCTATTTGCTCCAGTAAATCATCTACTTGATTTACACAAGGTTTCACTTCTATTATGGGATCCAGCAATCCCGTAGGTCGAATCACTTGCTCCACAATCACTCCTTCACTTTCTTGTATTTCATAATCTGCAGGTGTGGCACTCACATACACCACTTGGTTAGTCATTTCCTCAAACTCTTCAAACTTAAGCGGACGATTATCCATAGCCGCTGGAAGTCTAAAGCCATAATCTACCAAATTCACTTTTCGGCTTCTATCACCGCCGTACATAGCTCTAACTTGGGGAACCGTTACGTGGCTTTCGTCTATAATCATTAGGTAATCATCAGGAAAATAGTCGATTAAACAAAACGGTCGTTCTCCTGGCTTTCTGCCATCCATATAGCGGCTATAGTTTTCTATACCATTGCAATAGCCTAATTCGCGCATCATTTCCATATCAAATTCGGTGCGCTCTTGTAATCTTTTAGCTTCCAAATACCGACCTGATTCTTTGAAAAATTCAACTTGCTTTACCATATCATCTTGTATGTGATTGATGGCTTTGTTCAGTCTGTCTTTGGGCGTAACAAATAAGTTTGCCGGGAAAATAGCTGCATTTTCAAGTACTTCAATTCGTCTTCCGCTTTCTGGATCTATGGCTTCAATTTCTTCAATTTCATTGCCAAAAAAACCCACTCGAATAGCGCTATCATCATACGCCAAATAAATATCTACTGTGTCGCCCTTTACTCGAAAACTACCCCGTTTAAAATCAGCGGTAGTGCGTGAATACAAAGAGTCGACTAAGGCATAGAGCAATGTGTTTCTGGCTATTTTTTGCCCTTGGTATATGCGGATAATACTGTCTTCATAATCATTGGGATTTCCTGCACCATATATGCAACTTACCGAAGCGACCACTATTACATCACGCCTTCCGCTTAACAACGCAGAGGTAGTTTGCAGCCGCATTTTCTCTATTTCTTCATTGATATTTAGGTCTTTTTCGATGTAGGTATTGGTAGTAGGAATAAAGGCTTCGGGTTGGTAATAATCGTAGTACGACACAAAATATTGCACCGAATTATCTGGAAAAAAGTTTTTAAACTCCCCATACAATTGTGCTACTAAGGTTTTGTTATGGCTGATAATAATCGTGGGTTTTTGCACCAGTTGAATAACATTCGCCATTGTAAACGTTTTGCCTGAGCCCGTTACCCCAAGCAAAGTTTGCGCTGGCAAGCCGTCGTTTAAGCCATGCACCAATTGTTTTATGGCCTCGGGTTGGTCACCAGTTGGTTCAAAGGGGGAGTGTAATTTAAAAGCCATAGCTGCGAAATTAGCGGTTTAGATATCAGTGTAAAATAAAATGTGCGAATTAAAAATAGCCGTTTTGGCTAATTAGTAAACAGATAATGGCTTATATAGATTTATCGACTGCTAAAGATTGTTCGGTATTTATACTCGAAAACAAAAGGCTATACATTTTGCCTTTGTAATTCAGTTGAAACATATTCTGTTGGTTTGGAAACTGCGAGGTGAGCAGTGTATTCTTCATTGTCACACTTTTTATATTGCATCGCTTTTTTATGGGTTTAAAATGAATAGTAGTTTCTGCAAAATTCACCTCTAGTTGAGCTATTTGAAGGGCGATAGGTTTGCCATTTATTTTTAGTTTTAAATGCTCAGAAAGATATAGTGCCAAGCCGTATGGCACTTGCACCATTGTGTCACTTAGTTTAAAATCTTCTTGATTGATACGCTTTGCTATTGTCGCTTCCAAATGTTCGGTATCTGTTCGCCATTCGCCAATAAGTTCGTGTTTTTTTTCGTCATAAGTAAAATTCATCCACGAGGTGTGAAAATCGTGCGTAGGAAGTAAAGCTAATAGGAAGACAAAAATGGAAAACACGGTGTTTCAGCAAATAAATATTCTGATTTATTTGAAAATGTGTTGCAACATTCGAAGCAAATTTTCTTCCAAAATGTCAAGCTTAGCGTCAGCAGCAAAAAGACCTTTTACGTCGGTAAGCAGGCTATCTATATTTTCGTATTTGTGTTGCTCGTATGCATTTTTTATTTTTTCAATTCGCTCAAAGTCACTGTCATTTTCAAATTCAACATGCATCTTGCCAAAATGGCCATTATGAGTGTGGTGTTTAATATAATCTATTTCGGTCTTAGTTTCTGAAAAATCGGCGTTTGCACAGTAAATAAGTAGGTAGGTTTTAAACTCTTCTTTGGTCCAATCCACGTTCATTTCGCTTGTTTTTTAGTTGATTTACAAAGGTATCCTATTCTACTTAAATTTAATCGATTTACTTATTCTTGATTGAAGGTTTAACTCATTTTTGAGCATAGAATAGAGCTGGAATCAACTATAAACGTGCATTCCATCGACTAGTTTTCTATTCTTACCTCTTATATTTTGAACTATAAAGCGACTAATGTGTTTATTTGCCAATTCCAAAAATGAAAAAATCAATACTATCCGTTTTTGCATTCTTATTATCAGTAGCAAGTCAGGCACAAAATACAGATTTAAATAAGTTTAGGCAGCTGGGCCAAGAATTGCCTACACCAAATGTGTATCGTACCGCATCGGGTGCTCCGGGCCATCAGTATTACCAAAATACAGCCAATTACAAAATGGATATTCGTTTAGATGATGATAACCAACGGGTCTATGGTGTAGAGGAAATTACGTATACCAATAATTCTCCTGATAATTTGGAGTATTTATGGATACAACTTGACCAAAATGTGCGTCATCCTGAGTCGCTGACTCATCAAATACAAACAGACAAAATAGATGACGGCGTTAGCCTTTATGAGTATTTCAATCTATTTCACACCTTTCCTGGCGGGTTCAATTTAGATTATGTTAGAAATGCAGAAGGCAAGGATTTTGAAATAAAGGTAAACCATACAATGATGCGAGTAAACTTACCGCAACCACTTGCTTCTGGAAAGTCTATTAAACTCAATATTAAGTGGTGGTACAACATCAATGATCGTATGGAAATAGGAGGTAGAAGCGGTTACGAATATTTCGAAACGGACAAAAACTACCTTTACACAATAGCTCAATTCTTTCCAAGAATGGCGGTATATAATGATGTAGAAGGGTGGCAAAACAAACAGTTTCTAGGTAGAGGGGAGTTTACGCTTCCATTCGGCAACTATGACGTAAAACTAGATGTGCCTGCTGACATGGTGGTTGGCGCTACAGGTGAAATTCAGAACAAAGAAGAAGTACTTACTGCTACGCAAATCGCTCGATTAGAAGAGGCCAAAACAGCAGAAACTCCAGTTTTAGTAGTAACCCAAGCTGAGGCAGAACTGGCCGAAAAAGGAAGAGTAAATGAAAGAAAAAAGTGGCATTTCAAAGCAGAAAACGTGCGCGATTTTGGATGGGCAGCTAGCCGTAAATTTATTTGGGACGCACAAGGGGTAAAGTTTGGCGATAGAACCGTTTTGGCCATGTCGCTCTATCCCAAAGAAGGAAATCCGATGTGGGAGAAGTACAGCACAAAAGCAATCGTACTAACGCTCCAGACCTACTCTA
>JBEAPG010000127.1:0-5871 GCA_041164545.1 Bacteroidota bacterium | reverse complement strand
TCAATAAGCGTTATTTTCTTTACATATCCAGGATAAAACGTACTTATACTTGCCTTAAACTCGGGTGGAACATCGATGTAACCATTTACACTTATCGTTTCTTCAAATGACATTTTTGATGGAGAAACCAAGCTCATATCATTTGCTTTAAATTGCTCAGGTGATATTAAAATAGCCTCTTCTTTGGTATTTTCAGCTTCATTGGCAGCTTGTTTATCTTTGGAGCAAGCGGCAATCATCAAGACGCTTGCTAGTATTATTATTTTGTTCATTGTTATTCTAGTTTAAAAAAGTGAGGTTAATCACGGTTTGGTTGTAGTTATTTATGTTTTCTAAGTGGGCAATTTCAATATTTTTGGCTTGTTCCAAACTTTGCACTAAAGTTAAAAAATCAATTTCTCCCTGCTTAAAAGCGGATTGTGAGGATTGTATAATAGTTGAAGCAAGCACCTTGTTTGTATTTTCAAAGCTTGAAATAATATCGGCTTGCATTAATAATTGAGCTGATAGTTGTTGCTTTCTGCTGCTCAATTCATAATCATAGTTTTCTATTTCAAGTCTTGATATTTCTTGTTGTATCTGAGTTGCTTTGATATCATAGCGTTGCGAAGCACTAAAAATGGGTATGCCTAGACCTACTTCCACACCTCTATATACCCTAGAATTAGGAGCTGAGTTGCTTCCTTGAAAATACGATAAATGCACATCAGGAAGTAATGCTTGTTTTGCTAGTTTCACTTCCTTTGAAATAACATTTTCATTGTCGGAAAGTACCTGTAATTTGGGTGATTGTTCACCACTACGATTGACCCCGTATTGCAATTGTTTAAACTCGTCTTTAGAAAAATCAATAGAGTCATTGGTCTGAAGTATCCGCTTCATTTGTGCATATACCAATTGCAAATTAGTTTGCTGTATTAGCACTTTGTTACGCTGCTCTAATGATTTAGAATAGGCAAGCAATGCTTCCGTTTTATTGGTTTCACCAAGCTCATATCTGCGTTGTGCTGCTTTGGCAAATTGATTGTAAATACTATCCAAGTATTTCTCTTTTTGCAGCAAAGTTTGTGAAAATAGAATTTGATTGTACGCTAAGTTTACCGTTTTTTCTATCTCAAAAGAGGTAAGTTTGGCATATGCCTTACTTGCATTTACTACAGCTTGATTGTACGCTTTTTCCTTGCTTATTTTGGTTGGAAAAGGAGCGGATTGACTTGCCCCAACTACCGAAATAGGTTCACCATTTTCTGCAATGTTGTTGCCATCAAAATTATAGTAGAGATATGTTTTATCTGCCTTCCATAAATATCTATTATAGGTCTCTGCTTGTTCTACATTCTTCTTACTTATTTCAACTGTACGGTTATTTTTCAATGCAATTTCTGTGGCTTGTTGAAGTGTAGAAATGGGTGTTTGTGCATTTGCTGAAACACCTATGGCTAATAGAAATAGCATAAATATGGGTCTTGAAACTCGCTTCGTTTTAAGTGTGTCAAAAATGGAATAGAGGAGGGGTAGAATAATAAGTGTGAGAGCGGTAGCGGTAAGCAATCCGCCAATAACTACGGTAGCTAATGGGCGTTGAACTTCAGCTCCTGCCAGAGTGGAAACTGCCATTGGAAGAAACCCAAGAGCCGCCGCCGCCGCAGTGAGTAGCACAGGCCGTAAACGTTGCTTCGTACCCTTAATTACACGTTCGTCGGTGCTTAAATCGGTAGTTTGTTTTAGTTCCTTATACTCTTCAATGAGCACAATTCCATTTAAAACAGCTATACCAAATAATGCGATAAATCCAACTCCAGCAGAAATACTAAAAGGCAAATCTCTCAAATAAAGAAATAATACACCACCTACAGCAGAAAGGGGAATTGCGGTAAAAACCAGTAAGGTTTCTTTTATACTTCCTAATGCAAAATAGAGTAGTATAAATATTAGAAATAAAGCAATTGGTACTACTATTTTTAGTCGTTTTGTTGCGTTTTGTAAATTCTCAAATTGCCCTCCATATGTAATATAATAACCGGCAGGAAGCTTTATATCTTTCTGTATAATAGAACGAACTTCGTTTACTACAGATTCCAAATCACGGTTACGTACATTTATACCAATTACAATTCGTCGCTTGGTATCATCCCGCGAAATTTTAGCTGGCCCCTTATCAAAACGCACTTGCGCCAAGGAATTTATAGGTATATTTTGACCATTGGAAGAGTGAATATACGTGTTGGATAAATCGGCTATTTCATTACGAGTATTCTCATTATTTCTGAGCACGAGGTCAAATCTTTTTTCACCTTCGTACACATTGCCAGCTGTTTTTCCGGCAAATGCTGTTTCTATGGCCGTGTTTACTTCTTTGGCACTTATGCCATAATGTGCAAGTGCACTTCTGTTTAGCTTTACACTCATTTCAGGTAGACCTTCTACCTTTTCTAAACTTATGTCTGCAGCACCTTCCACATTTTCAATTCGTTTTTTAATTTGATCTGCTTTTTCCGCAAGTATGGACAAATCGTCACCGAATATCTTAATCGCAACATCAGCCCTTACCCCAGTTATTAGTTCATTAAAACGCATTTCTATAGGTTGTGTAAATTCAAAGTCGATTCCTGGAATTATAGATAGCTTTTCTTTAAAAGCATCGGCTAGTTCATCCTTGGTTTCAGCCGAAGTCCAGGTACTCTTGGGTTTGAGTTTTATAATGACATCACTTTCCTCCATACTCATAGGATCTGTCGGAACCTCAGCCGCCCCGATGCGACTAACCGTTTGTTCTACCTCCGGAAATGTGGCCAATATCTTTTCTATTTGAGTAGTAATTTCTATTGTTTTACTTAGTGAAGTTCCTGTTTTTAGCACAGGTTGAATAACGAAATCACCTTCATCTAGAGTTGGTACAAATTCACCTCCCATAGTATTAAAAAGAGCAATAGCGCCCAGCAACATAAGAACCGCCGCTCCAAGTACCCATTTCTTCGCATTCAGAGCAAACATTAGTGTTATTTCATATTTTTCTTCCAGCCAACGCATCATTCTGTTGGAAATGGCTTTTTCATTTTCTTCTTGTGGTTTTAAAAATAGCGAAGAAACAACGGGCACATATGTAAAGCATAAGAACATTGCTCCAAGTAATGCAAAGCAAAATGCCAACGCCATAGGCACAAACATTTTACCTTCTACTCCCGTAAGTGCCAAAATAGGTATAAATACGATGATAATTATCAGCTGTCCGAAAACGGCAGAGTTCATCATTTTACTTGCTCCTTGTCGCGCAATTTTGTCTTTGGCTTGATGAAGTGTAGAGCCCTGTAAGTGAGATAAATAACTACCTTTTTGCGTGATTTTATATGAAATATATTCCACTATAATTACTGCACCGTCTATTATTATTCCAAAATCGATGGCTCCTAAACTCATCAAATTGGCATCAACTCCAAAAATATACATAAGTGAAAGAGCAAATAGTAAACACAAGGGAATAACCGATGCTACAACTAGTCCACTTCGCCAACTGCCCAGTAGAAAAACCACTACGAACATTACTATTAGAAAGCCTAAAACAAGGTTTTCGGTAACGGTTGCGGTAGTTTTTTTGATTAATTCACTTCGTTCCAAAATAGGATTTATAAATACTCCTTCGGGTAGCGAGTTTTGAACAAGGTCTATACGCTCTTTTACGGATTTAATGACACTACTGGAATTTGCCCCTTTAAGCATCATTATTTGACCCATTACTTTTTCCCCTTCACCATTGGCTGTAATTGCGCCAAAACGATTAGCTGCACCTTCGCGTACTTCAGCGATATCTCTTATTAGAATGGGGTTGCCATTTTTGTTAGAAATCACCACTTGTTCTATATCCTGAGTGCTTTTTAGCAAGGCTTCTCCACGTATGAAATAACTTTGGTTGTTTTTTTCAATGTAGCCTCCTCCTGCTACTGAGTTGTTGTTTTCAAGGGCTTGAAATACCTCGGTTATACTTAAATCTACGGCTTGAATACGTTGTGGATTTATGGCTATTTCGTACTGCTTTAGTTGTCCACCCCAAGTATTTACTTCTACTACTCCTGGTATGCCCGAGAGTTGACGCTTTACAAGCCAATCTTGCATTGTACGCAATTCCATAATGGAGTATTTGTCCTTGTATTCGGGCTTTGTGTCAAGTATATATTGGTATATTTCTCCAAGTCCAGTTGTAACAGGCCCCATAAACGGT
This sequence comes from Bacteroidota bacterium, assembly GCA_041164545.1. Lineage (GTDB taxonomy): Bacteria > Bacteroidota > Bacteroidia > NS11-12g > UBA9320 > UBA9320. The sequence goes on along the minus strand of JBEAPG010000127.1, from coordinate 1,655 downwards.
TGCCCAAATCCTTCAGGTATATTTTCAGATGCACTCGCTATTTTTTCTGCTATTAATTGACGTGGTAGGTAGGTTCCAAGATTATCATCGAACACAATTGTAACCACTGACAATCCAAACTTAGAAACAGATCGTATTTCCTTGACACCCGGCAAGTTTGCCATTTCTAGCTCAACAGGTGTAGTTATAAATTGCTCAATATCAGCAGTTGAAAGATTTCTGGAAGTAGTTATTACCTGAACCTGATTATTTGTGACATCGGGAACCGCACCAATCGGAATATGTAAGATGGAATAAGTTCCAAATCCAATAATAAGTAGGACCAATAAGCCTACAATTAATTTATTTCTCAACGAGAAATGAATTATTTTATCTAACATTTATAGATTATAATTTTATAAAATAAGTAAAGTAAAAAGGAAGAAATAGAAAGAAAGCCTAAATTTTACTACGCTGTAGGAGGTCCTCTAAATGAGATTTCGTTCCAATAGGGCTGTAAAACGGTAAAACCCTTTATGTGCTTAAAGTCACTTAATCTAAGTTCTTCAACCGATCTTGGACCAAAATTATAAGGTGCAACTAGATCTATGAAAAAAGGAGGAGAAAACGATACTTTTTCTGATTTTTCAAAATTGGCTAAGTGATCGCTGCCAATGTCTAGGTGGAATCCCAATTGCAGTATTTCAAGCAAATTATTTGCCTCCGAAACTTCTTCGGTATGCGAAACATCGTCTAATGCTTTATGATGCTGATGAGGTAATGTATTGTGAATAAATACGATACCTACAGCCACAAAGAGAAATATGTTTCTGAGCAATTGGATGGTGCAAAGATATGTGCATTTATATTTACTATTTCATCTTTTCTCGTGGTTCTCGTATTGCGAGGAATTATGCTCCGCCACTTTGTCACGTTTTCTTCTTTGGTCTAACTTTTGGAAAAGGAGAAGTAAAAAAATAAAAGAACTATGCAAAAAGGAAAAGTTTCAGTAAACACGGAGAATATCTTCCCGATTATTAAAAAATTTCTTTACACAGACCACGAAATCTTTCTTCGTGAGTTAATATCTAATGCGACAGATGCAAGCCAAAAAATAAAGATGCTGAGCAGACGTGGCGATTTTAGTGGAGAACTAGGAGACTTACAAATTTCGGTAACCTTAAACGAAAAAAAGAAAACTCTTACTATTAGCGATAATGGTATAGGAATGACGGCTGAAGAGATTGATAAATACATCAATCAGATTGCTTTTAGTGGAGCGGAAGAGTTTGTAGAAAAGTTCAAAGATGCCAAAGAAGATGCCAATATCATTGGTCATTTTGGACTTGGATTTTACTCAAGCTTTATGGTAGCTGATAAGGTAGAAATTGACACCTTGAGTTACCAAGATGGTGCTGAACCTGCCAAATGGACTTGCGAAGGATCTACCGATTTTAAAATTGGAAAAGGAAAACGTAAAAAACGTGGTACCGATATTATTTTATATATCAACGAAGAAAATGCTGATTTTTTACAAACCTGGAAGGTTCGTGAATTGTTGAATAAGTATTGCAAGTTTTTGCCGATACCAATATCTTTTGATGATAAAATAATAAATGAAACAGCTCCACTTTGGAAGAAAAACCCATCTGATTTAAAAGATGAAGATTATACAG
>JBEAPG010000126.1:0-5923 GCA_041164545.1 Bacteroidota bacterium | reverse complement strand
GCCGCTGCATTTAAAATGAAGATATCGTATAATTGGCTCCTAACCTTTATTAATCCAGAAAACACCCTCGAAGAAGTTTGTGAAATGCTTACTATGAGCGGATTAGAGGTTGAGCATATAGACAAAACCGAAAACATAAAAGGTGGACTAGCCGGATTGGTAGTAGGACACGTACTAGAAAAAGTAAAACACCCCAATGCAGATAAACTAAATTGCACTAAGGTTGATATTGGAAGCGGAGAACCACTTTCTATAGTTTGTGGAGCCGCTAATGTAGAAGCTGGCCAAAAAGTAGTGGTAGCCCCTGTTGGCTCAAGTGTTCACCCTATAAGTGGAGACAGTTTTGAAATAAAAAAAGCAAAAATAAGAGGTGAAGTTTCCGAAGGGATGATTTGCGCTGAAGACGAGATTGGACTGGGCGCCAGCCATGATGGTATTATGGTTTTGCCAGAAGATACCGCTATCGGAACCAAGCTTACCGACTTATACGATGTAAAAACCGACTACCAGCTTGAAATAGCCATAATTCCGAATAGAGGAGATGCTATTTCTCACCTTGGTGTAGCAAGAGAGCTACAAGCACTTACGGGTAAAAAATATAAAAAACCTAGCATCACTCAATTTGATGCGCGAGGACAAATGAGAATTGACATTTCAATTCAAAATCCGGAGGCTTGCCCAAGGTACGCAGGTATTACTTTACAAAATGTAGAAATAAAGGACAGTCCAGATTGGTTGAAACAACGATTGCTTTCTATAGGATTGAAACCGATTAACAATGTGGTGGACATCACTAACTTTGTTCAGCACGAGTTAGGCCAGCCACTACACGCATTTGATTACGACAAAATATCAAACAAAAAAATAATCGTAAGAAATGCAACTAACGGAGAGAAAATAACAACACTAGACGAAGTAGAACGTGAATTGAATGACGCTAATTTGGTGATTTGCGATAGCGAAAAACCAATGGCCCTAGCAGGTATATTCGGAAGTTTACATTCGGGAGTAACCAAGTCTACAAAAAATATCTTTATCGAAAGTGCTTATTTTAATTCGAAAAGTATTCGAAAAACAGCAAAGCAATTCGGATTAAATACTGATTCTAGTTACCGATTTGAGCGCGGAACCGATCCTGAAATGGTAATCTACGCTTTGCAAAGAGCAGTAAACCTCGTTATGGAAGAGGCCAATGGAGAGATTGCTTCAGAAATAATAGACATTTACCCAGAACTTGTACCTCCGTATCAAATTGAGATTGATTTAGATAACTTAAATGCGTTCGTGGGACACGAAATCCCCAAAGAAAGAGCCACCGAAATTCTACAAAACTTAGAAATAAAAATACTGGCTAATAATGGGCAAAAGCTATTTTTAGAAGTACCCAAATACAGGCCAGACGTAGAACGACCTGTAGATGTATATGAAGAAATATTGCGCGTGTTCGGATTTGACAATATTCCAATTCCGAAGAAGGTAAATTATATCCCTTCCGTTATTAGCAATCAGGCTCCAAATGCGCTTCAGAGTAAAATAAGCGAGTACCTCTCCTCAATTGGTTTCAACGAAACACTGAACAACTCGCTAGTAACTAGCAAGTTATACAACGATGCGCAATTAAACTCTGCCGTGCGTGTGATGAATCCATTAAGTAATGATATGGATGTTATGCGTATGGATTTGCTTAACTCAGCACTGCAAAGTGTAGCGTATAACATCAACAGAAAAAACGCTGCTGTTAAGTTTTATGAATTCGGCAAAACGTATTTCAAGACAGATAGAGGTTATGCAGAACAATCGATATTGCAACTTACGGCATCCGGCAGTAGACATCCAGAACATTGGAGCGTAAAATCAGAAAAAGTGACGTCGGAACAGTTATTAGATGTCGCAAATTCTATTTTCACCAAGTTAAATATTGCTCCTAAAAACAGAAAAAAACTGGCTAAAGTTGAAACCATAGATAAAACTCAGTACAAGTTTCACCAACTGAAACAAGATGCAGTGAGCGTACAAATAAATTGGGACAGGTGTCTAGAATTGGCCAATGATAAAATTCAATTGGAAGACATTCCGGTTTATCCAATCGTAAGAAGAGATTTGTCTCTTGTGCTTGACAAAGCTGTAAATTACGATGATGTACAGCAATTAGCCAAGCAGGTTTTGCAACACTATTTAAGGGATATTCTACTATTTGATGTATACGAAGGCAAGCCATTGGAGAACAACCAAAAATCATTTGCAGTTGCCTTTTTCCTATACAATCCTCAAAAAACTATGGAGGATGTGGAAATCGACCAATTAATGGATAAATTAATTGCTAATTTTGAAACAAAACTTAATGCCATTATCAGAAAATAGATGGAACTTTTAGCAAGGCTTGAAAATATTGCATTTTATGTTCGACAACTCAAAGCGAAATGTGACGACCTTGAAACAAAAAATGCCGCTCTAAGCCAAGAAGTAGCCCATTTAAAAACTGAATTAGGTAAAAAGGATATAGAAATTCAAAATTTAGAAGAAACAAAAAAAATTAGTAAACTTGCAGAGGGTGTTGGCCAAACCAACGATAGAGATGAGCTAAAAGCACAAATAGACTCATTGATACGCGAAATTGACAACTGCCTCGTTTTAGTAAAGATTTAATAAGATTAATATTTGATAACTAACGGACTCGAATGTCTGAAGAAGAAATATCTATAAAGGTAAATATTTGTGATAGGTTTTATCCATTGCGCATTAAAACTTCGGAAGAAGAAGGCGTAAGGAAAGCCGCAAAAACGATAAATGAACGTGCAAAATACTATATCGAAAACTTTTCGGTTCAAGATAAGCAAGACGCACTTTCTATGGTAGCTTTAGAGTACGCATCAGATGCAAAAGATGGCACTACAACTAACATAGACATTGAAAATATAAATAACGCTATACAACAAATAGAGCAACTGCTCAATATCTAAATACATATTTCGCTTTTCATTCGTTGGGTCTATTTTTTTAATAACAACAACTAATAAGAAAACAGATTAAACAAGATGATGGGAACAATTATAGCAGCTATTGTAGGCCTTGCCATAGGCGGCGGAATAGCGTGGTTCTTTGCTCAAAAAAACAACACAAACTTGGTAGAAGAAATGACCAAGGAGGCAGAGAAAATTAAAAAAGATGCCGAAGCTTCTGCAAGCTCAATTAAACGCGAAAAGCAATTGGAAGCCAAAGAGCATTTTCTCCAACTTAAAAATGATTTTGAAAAAGAAAACCGAGACAAGGAAAAAGATTTAGACGAACGATTTGCGGAGATAAAACGCAAAGAGCAAAGTTTAGAAGACAAAATTCAAAATCAAATTCAAAAACAAAAAGAGGTAGATGCAATTAAAAGCAACCTAACCAACCAACTAGAAATAGTGGGGCAAAAGAAAGTGGAGTTAGAAGAAAAAATAAGAGACCAAATCAATCAACTTGAAAAAATTGCTGGCCTATCTAAAGCTGAGGCTAAAAAACAAATGATTGACGCAATGGCACAGGAAGCTAGATCTGAAGGACTGGCCCAACAGAAAATGATAATTGAAGAAGCAAAACTATCGGCAAATAAAGATGCTAAACGTATGATTCTTCAAACCATTCAACGTACTGCCGCCGAACAAGCCATTGAGAATTCTGTCACCGTTTTCAACATAGATAATGATGAGGTAAAAGGAAGAATTATTGGTAGAGAAGGACGTAATATTAGAGCATTGGAAGCTGCTACAGGAATCGAGATAATAGTAGACGATACCCCAGAAGCCATTATTCTCTCTGGCTTCGACCCAATACGTAGAGAAATAGCCAGACTGTCTTTGCACAGGTTGGTATCTGATGGAAGAATTCACCCTGCACGCATTGAAGAGGTGGTAGAAAAGACCCGCAAAGATGTGGAGCAAGAAATAAATGAATATGGCGAGCAAACCGTAATAGATTTAGGCATAAATGGTCTTCACCCTGAGTTAATTCGAATGGTGGGCAGAATGCGATTTAGAAGCAGTTATGGCCAGAATTTATTGAAACACAGTAGGGAGGTTGCTAATCTTTGTGCAACTATGGCTGCAGAATTTGGGTTGGATGTAAAAAAAGCAAAAAGAGCAGGTTTATTGCACGACATAGGAAAAGTGCCTGACAATGACAGCGAAACTCCACACGCATTATTAGGAATGAAACTTGCGGAGAAATACGGCGAGCATCCAGAAGTAGTAAATGCGATTGGAGCTCACCACGACGAGATAGAAATGACAAACTTAATTTCTCCGATTGTTCAAGCCTGCGACGCTATTAGCGGTTCTAGACCAGGAGCAAGAAGAGAAGACAGTGAGAGCTACATTAAGCGTTTGCAAGACTTAGAAAAACTGGCTTTGAGTTTTGAAGGGGTTGAAAAATCATTCGCTATTCAAGCAGGTAGAGAGCTTCGAGTAATAGTAGACAGTGACGCGCTGGATGATAAAAAAGCAGACCTACTTTCATTTGACATTTCACAAAAAATTATGAAAGAAATGATTTATCCTGGACAAATAAAAGTGACTGTTATTCGCGAACGAAGAGCAGTGGCTTATGCTAAATAATCAATAGTAATTAGTTAATCGTTATTGGTAACTAATGTTAATATGAAATCTAGAATGGAGCTGCGTGAGTAGCTCCATTTTTTTTTACGTTAGTTTTCAATTCATATTCAAGCACTAAATGGTAACATTGCATTATCTATGAAATCATTCAATAGAAACTACTTTGTACTTTTAGCATTTGTGCTTTTCACCAATGTAAAAGGGCAAACCATATCCTTTGAACAAATTGCTCCTATTGCACCTAAATATACGCTAATTGCCGATTTTGAGGCGGTACGTTATTCTGATTTAAAATTTGGTGATATCGACGGTGATGGCGATGAGGACGTGGTTATCACCGGCTTAAGCGGCTCCGGCGACAGAATTGCTCAAGTGTATAAAAATGATTCCAGTTTTGGTTTTAGAAGAGTACGATCAGACTCTGTTTTGCTGGGAGCAAGCCACGGCACGGTAGACCTTAGTGATGTAGATGGCGACCACGACTTAGACATCCTAATTACAGGCATAAAAGCAGGACTGCAAAGTCACCCTAACACGAATCTCTATTTTAATGATGGCTATGGAAACTATAGCTTAGATACAAACAACAGCTTTATTCAAGTATCGTTGAGTTCTGTAGCTTTTTTTGATATCGACGGCGATTTTGATGATGACGTTCTTATTTCTGGCAGAACTATTAGTGGACTCGTGCAAATAGAATTATATGAAAATGATGGTGCGGGTAAGTTTTCTTTAGTAACAAACACTCCTTTCGATAGTGTACAATACGGCGCTATCGCCGTTGCAGATATTGACAATGATTCCGATATGGATGTATTGATTACAGGTTTAAATAATAATTCCACAAGAATATCCGAACTGTATTTAAATGATGGAAGCGGTAACTTTTCAACCACTGCAAACGATACTATTTTCGACGGAGTACAAGACGGCGATATTGTATTTTACGATATTGACTACAATGGCACGCAAGATTTACTTCTTGTAGGAAAAAACAATCAAAATCAAAACATTGCTAAACTTTTTTCCAATAATGGATCTGGGATTTTTACATTACTCACTACTTCATCAATTGCCGGAGTTTCGCAAGCTGACATTTCATTTGCAGATATTAATAAAGATCAATATGCAGACTTGCTAGTTGTTGGAATATCTGGCACCCGACTATACACCAATAATGGAAAAGGTGAATTTAGCCGCTCTATGGCTGACACGGTTTTTAAAAGCATAACCAACGGAGCCATTGGCTTTTCTGATATTGATGGCGATAATGATTTGGATCTTTTAATAACAGGCGAACTATATCCCGCAGGATTGGCTGAAATGTATCG
>JBEAPG010000125.1:0-5925 GCA_041164545.1 Bacteroidota bacterium | reverse complement strand
GTGATTTTGCAAGGAAGCGTCGTTTTGATTTCTTCTGCATTGCTTTTGGCATAAAATCCATTTTCTATGTAATTATCCTCCGGTGTACTTGCAGCCGCAACAGAACTAAAAACACAATGATGGTTTGTTATTATCAGCCCTTCATTCGAAATGAAAGAACCCGTACATCCTCCTAAGCGAACTAACGCATTTACAAGACTTGGTTGTGACTCGTTGTATATTTCTTCAACAGGAATTTCTAAACCTGCTTTTCTTACGTCGAGTTTGCTCAAATGACTCATAGGAAACATACCCTCCTCATTTACCACATACTTAAAAGAGAATAAAAAGAATGCAAATAGTAATATAAAACTGTATTTTTTCATTGTATTAGTCTAGATATGAGGCTTTTATAAAATTAGTCAAACGTTCGTTACCCGATGCCTTTATGTCGCTGACCTTTCCTTGCCATTCGTTGTGTCCTTTATAAATAAATATTACATTATCTCCTATATCAAATACCGTTTTCATATCGTGCGTATTGATGATAGTTGTAATATTAAACTCTTCAGTTATACCTTGAATCAATTCATCGATAACTCTTGATGTGAGTGGGTCTAAACCTGAGTTAGGTTCATCGCAAAATAAGTATTTAATGTCTAGTGCAATGGCACGTGCTATACCTACCCGTTTTTTCATCCCACCACTTATTTCAGCAGGAAATTTTCCGTTTATTCCCTCCAAGTTTACTTGATTTAAACAGAAATTCACTCTATCGTGCCTTTCTGCAGGTGTTAATTTGGTGAACATTTTAAGAGCAAACTCCACATTTTCTTCCACCGTAAGCGAATCGAAGAGTGCAGTTCCTTGAAAAAGCATCCCGATTTCTCTTCTTACTTCCCGCATTTCCTTGTATTCCAAGCTAGTAAAGTCCCTATTATCATATACAATATGACCACTATCAGGCACTACCAACCCCACCATACATTTCATTAATACGCTTTTACCGTGTCCGGAGCTACCTATAACCAAGTTTGTTCTACCCGCTTCGAAAGTGGTAGTTATACCCTTTAATACTTCCTTACCATTAAAACTTTTTCGTATATCGTTTACTTCTATCACAACATTAACTGGGCTAACAAATAATCTGAAAATAATATAGCAATAGCACTATACACTACTGCTTTGGTACTACTGCTTCCTACCTCGAGCGCTCCGCCATTGGTAAAATATCCATGAAAGCTGGAAACTGAGGTAATTATAAAAGCATAGGTAAATGCTTTAACTAGAGAAAAGAACAAATTGTATGGGAGAAAAGTCTCTCTTGCACCTTGCAAATATTCCTCAGAAGTCATAATGCCAGACGCCTCTCCAGCTATTACACCACCTACATTACTTAAAAAGATAGAAATAATAACCAAAACAGGTATCATTATTAATCCCGCAACAATCTTTGGTAGAGCGAGAAATCCACTCGAATTAATGCCCATCACTTCTAGCGCATCAATTTGTTCACTTACTCGCATTGTGCCAATTTCTGAAGCGATATGCGAACCTACTTTTCCAGCTAAAACAAGGCAGGTAATTGTTGGTGCAAGTTCGAGCATAGACGAATCACTAACAATAGACCCAATAACAGGTGCAGCAATAAGGGGACTAATAAGCTGATAAGCAATCTGTAACGTTGTAACCGCTCCTTGAAAAATGGCAATAATTACTACAATAGCCAAGGAGCCAATGCCTATATTGTTCATTTCTGTAATGGTACGATCTATGTACACACTTAACTTTTCGGGCTTAGAAAACATACCTTTCAAAAAGATAAGATATTTTCCAAACTGATAAAAGAAATTCATATCGGCGGTAAATATAAGAACAAGATTTTGGCAGAGATAAAACTATTCCACAAAATCAACTTTTCTTTGGTTTTTAAGGCCCATTCAATTTTGAGCCAGGTCAAATAAAGAAGATATTAAAGTAATAATATTGGTATCCATTTTTGTAAATGATCAAAGTTATTGACCTTTCCAATTGTATCAGCGCAATAACTAAGTTTGCACAATGTCTGATAAGAAATTTGCCGTGGTAAGCGGCGGAACAAAAGGTATAGGAAGAGCTATTTGCGAAAAATTGCTTAATGAAGGATTTACTGTATTTACCTCCGCAAGAAATCTAGATACCAATTTTAGCCATCCTGGTCTCATACAAGTCCAAGCTGACATGTCTATAAAACTGGAAGTGGAAGCTTTTGCTAACGAGGTAAAAAGTAAAACGGAAGTTGTCGATATATTGGTAAATAATGTAGGTGTTTTTCTTCCCGGAAAAATAACCGAAGAAGATGATGGCGTTTTTGAAAAACAAATAAATACCAACTTAGCAAGTACGTATTTCCTAACCAGAGCATTAATAAATGAAGTTAAGAAATCAAATTGGCCGTATATTTTTAATATATGTTCAACTGCAAGCATAACGCCTTATATTAATGGTGGATCATATTGCATTAGTAAGTATGCTCAACTCGGACTTACTAAGGTTCTGAGAGAAGAACTAAAAGCATTTAACATAAAAGTAAGCGCGGTAATGCCGGGTGCAACTTACACCAATTCCTGGTCGGAATCTGGTTTACCAATCGAACGCTTTTCAAAACCAAGCTCAATAGCAAACTTAATTTGGGCGGCATATTCAATAGATGACAGTACTGTGATGGAAGAAATACTAGTAAGACCGATGGACGGCGACATTACCTAATAAATGTGGCTTATGACTGACAATAGTTAAATTAAATACTATGTAATTTTGAATTATCAATTAATTTTGGCGAGATTTTAAAAAACAGCAAATGAAAAAATTATACGTATTACTAGCATGTGTTTTGGGGTTGAGTTTTCAACTTGCTGCACAATCAGTGGCACCAGCTTCAGGTTTAAAACTTATTGAAGATCCTATTAAACCGTTGCAGGTGGTTAAACCAACACACAATTTAAAAAATAAAGCGACCGAGACATCTTGGTTAAGCCCAGTTACAAATTGGCAAGATCAGGGAGCTTTCTTTCAATCAAGTAGCTTTTTTAGATTATTCCCAGATACTGGGGTAGTTATCGTTCCATCTGATGGTTCAGGAGCTTTTCACCAAAGCTTTGCATTAATGGGAACTGTGATGCAGCCAGATCAACCATTTTACGAATTGCAAGCAGGTTGGTTAATGAATAGATATGATAATTACACTGTGGATTCAGTTCGTTTTTCTATGGGTTACTTTAGAAACGTAGATTCTATGGATGCAGCAGGTTCTATGGTAGAAGTTGTAGATACGGTAGTTGTACATTACTATGAGTCTGAGGACTTAGGTACTTGGACATTAAACTCAACTGGAGAGCGTTTTGCTATTCCTGATGTTGACGACTATAGTGTTGCTTTATGCGGTCCAAAATCAGTTAAATTTACTGATACCCTTTTACTTGATGCTACTGCAGCGACTCCAGTAGGTTCAGATGGCACTTTCCAACCACTTTTGGTAAGATCAGCAATTCCTGCTGGTATTAACGAATCTGGTCCAGATCCACTAAGAAACGGTTCAAACCGAGTAGGTGTATCTGTAGTATATAAACCAATGCAGAAATTTAGCTTTGGCGATACTTTGGTAAGTTTTGATCCTAATGCAGAGAACGTAAAAAAATTAAACAACTTTGGTGTAATATCTTACGCGAATGGCGGTAGCGCAATGACTCAAACTGAGTTTTTGAACAATAGTTTTGTTACCAACTCTCAAGTTAGATATGGACAAACATTTGGCCCGCTTAAAGGTTACTTAGCTACTATGGCATTCTTTGGTTGGACAAGAGATTTCTTCTTTGATGCTGACTTTTTAGTTACTGTTGAAAATCCAGCAAGTGTCGCTTCAGTTCAAGATAATCTTGGTTTAATAGCATATCCTAACCCAGCTAAAAAAGGACAAGAAATCCTTGTTTCTGTAGATGAAAACGTAGCATTAAACAACGTAAAAATCAAAATGACTGATTTACTTGGTAACGTTATCACTTCAGATTATACTGTGGTTGGTGGAAACGAATTTGCTATACCAACAAATGGTTTAGCAGGAGGAGTTTACTTAATAACTGTTAACGCTGAAAATGCAGCAAGCACTATTCGTGTTGTTGTAGCACAATAATTAAGGAATTCAAAAACAAAATTAAAAAGCGGCATATGCCGCTTTTTTTATTTTTATTTTTTTCATATTTGTTCTATAGAATTATACCCAATATGAAAAAAACAATTACTCGATGTGTTGGTATTGCCAGCATCCTTTTTCTAACTAATCCATTCATTCAAGCACAAGTTAATGAAGGTGACTTGCCAAATATGGGTAAGGAAATTGCAGTGCCCGAAAATGCAAAAGCAATAAAAACAGAAGCATTAAAGAATAAATCAACCGAAACTTTATGGTTTGATTACATAGACGATGCTAGAAATTTTGGCGAACAATATACATACTTCTATGGTTCGCAATTATGGCCAGACTCAATGCCTATCAAACAATTTGATGATGGACCTTCTCACAATGGCAATTATGGCAGCGGTATGGTTTTTGACCCTGCCAGTGGGGTATGGACAGCAAACCCAACAGGAACAAGCTGGACCAGACATACTAGATATACAGTTGACTCTTTGCTTATTTTGTACAAGTACCACAATTATGGAAAAGAAAGAGATTCAGTAGTGATTACTCTTTCTACACCTGAAAACATTGACAGACTTTCATTTAATAATGGTGCTAGTCCAACATCGTCTGTAGATTATGACCCAAAGACAAATAAAGTCATTCATCCAGACCAGAGTCTTACATTTTACCTAGATAGTACGAATAATACTCCAAGTGCATTCGGTTCTGATTACGCCACTTTTATTCAGGCTGGATTTGAAATACCTGTAGGTATAGATGTTGTTCCTGCTAGTGGTGACCCATTATATGGTAATTTATTTGCAGTAACAGTGCAATTTTTCCCACATCGAAATGCAACTCTCGGTGAAGAATTAAAATTCAGAGATTCACTTGATTTAGATTCCAATAACTTGCCTCTATTCAGCACTTTAACTATGCGCGGTAATAACTTCACAATGTCAGATCCAGCACATAATTTTGGTTTGTTTTTATATAGAAATCAACGCTACTCTACTCGGGAATCTGAATGGTTTTATCCTTCAAACTCGCCAAGTGCGCAGCGCTTATATACCTATACCCTATTTAAAATTACAGGAAAAAATGTAGGGATAAATGAGCTCAATAATGTGGTTTCGTTTGCTTTAAGTCCAAACCCGATCAATAGAAATGCTCTGCTTTTTGCTGATTTCAAATTAAATAAGCCTAGCAATGTGCGCATAGCTATAAATGATTTGCAAGGTCGGGAGCTAATGGAAGTAGCAAATAATTACTTTGTTCCCGGCGAACACTTAAAAGATGCGAACATTTCTAACTTAGCAGCAGGCACTTATATTTATTCTATAAAAACAGATTTTGGTTCTACAACCAAGAAGTTTGTAGTATACTAGAATATACCTACCGTAGGAGTGTTAATAATATCTTCTAAGCTTGGACTATCATCGTTTATTTTATCTCTCAATCCATTGAAACTTTCTTTGGTTTCTTTTGATAAATTCTCTTGAATTAGTTCCATAAATTGATCGGAAACGGCAATTGGTGTTTGTTCGAATACCAAGTTGCCGTTTTCTATGATAGCACTAACGGTAAACTCATCACATAAATGAATTGGTTTACCTGTGAACGAACAAGTTTCTATCCAACTATCCAAATCATATTTTTCCGTTTCGTGCAAATACTCCAATTTCATTAAAAACTGCGGATGATGTTGTTGCATAATGCGAACCAAACTTTGCATAGATTCATCCGATATTTCCCCTTGCATTTGCCCGGTACAGTCTATACAAACT
>JBEAPG010000124.1:0-5952 GCA_041164545.1 Bacteroidota bacterium | reverse complement strand
AAACTTCAAGGTATAACCATTTGTTTTGCACTTGATCATCCTAATCAAAAGGAGATTTTAAATTTCACACAATTGTTATGAAACAAAAAGTACGTTATAATAAAACGAAAATAATTGCAACCATCGGACCAGCGACTTCTAGCGTTGCGATGCTAAAAAAAATAATCTTAGCTGGTGTAGATGTGTGTAGAATTAACTTTTCGCACGGAGAATTATCTACTCATCTAAAAGTTATAAATAATATACGTCAAGCCAATAAAGAATTAGGTACGCACGTCGCTATAATGGGTGACCTGCAAGGGCCAAAACTTAGGATAGGAAAAGTGGAGAATAATAAGATGACGTTGAAGAACGGGTCTACGGTTACATTAACTACTGTTCCAACGTTAAGCGGAAACAATGTTATACATGTAAAGTACAGCACCTTAGCGCGAGATGTAAAAGTGGGAGAAAGAGTACTCTTAGACGACGGAAAGCTAGAATTAGAGTTTACTTCTCGCGTAGATAAACATACCGTAGAAGCGAAAGTCATTAATGGAGGAGTATTAAGTTCGAATAAAGGGTTTAACCTGCCTTCTTCTACTTTATCTGTCGATAGTCTAACGCAAAAAGATGAGCAAGACTTAATGTTCGTTATTGAAAATGATTTCGATTGGGTTGCATTATCTTTTGTTAGAGAAGCAAAAGACATTTTGAAGCTTCGTAAGATTTTGCAGAAACACAATAGCAAAGCGCATATAATCGCTAAAATAGAGAAACCTCAAGCAGTAGCTAATATTGATGAAATAATAAAAGTAACAGATGCTATAATGGTTGCTCGTGGTGATTTGGGCGTAGAAATGCCTATGGAGGAGGTGCCTATGATTCAAAAAAGAATTGTGCGCAAGTGCATAGAAAGTGCCACGCCAGTAATTATTGCTACACAAATGATGGAAAGTATGATTACATCTCCTACACCAACCAGAGCAGAAGCTAGCGACGTTGCAAATGCTGTTATGGACGGGGCAGATGCCGTAATGCTAAGTGCAGAAACGTCGGTAGGAGATTACCCACTAAAAACAGTTCAAGCTGTCGAGAAAATACTGGGTAGTACAGAATTGGGATGGGATGTATATAATAAATTAAAGGTACCGGATTCGAATTCACCTTCATTTATTTCAGACGAGATTTGTTATGCAACAGTTACTATGAGTAAGGATATAAAGTCAAAAGCCATTCTTTCTATGACTCAAACGGGCTATACCGCATATAAAATTGCAAGTGGCAGACCAAATTGTGATATTTTCATATTTACAGCAAACAGACATTTGCTTACTAGACTTAGCTTAGTGTGGAACGTAAGAGCTTATTATTATGATAAACGAACCAATACCGATGATACGGTAAGAGATGTAATTGAGATTCTGAAAGAAGATAAGTTACTTAAAGTTGGCGATATAGTAATTAATACTGCTGCAATGCCAGTTATTGAAAATAGAAAAACGAATACGTTAAAAATAAGCACAGTAAGATAAATAGGATGGAGGATGTTGGGATAATAAACAGAGTAGAACAAAGTGGTATTGTAACGCTCAATCTGGAGGAATTAATTCCTAACAACAATCTATTAAGTTTAGATATAAAAGACCAGTTATTCCAAGGACTTATCTTAAGAGAAAAAGATTTTAGAGCCTGGGTCAAAGAGAATGATTGGTCAATATATAAAAATGCTTCAGTGGCTGTGCATTGTTCTGCAGATGCTATTGTGCCAACTTGGGCGTACATGTTAATTGCTTCTTCATTGCAGCCATACGCGTCAGATGTATTCTTTTGCGAACCAGCGCAGTTGCCAGCACTACTTTCAGAAAAGTATTTAAATAAAATTGATGCAAATGAATTTACAGATAAGCGTGTCGTGATAAAAGGTTGTGGAGATAGAGAAATAAGTAACCACGCGTATCTTAAACTTACAACCATGCTTGTTCCTTTTGTTAAAAGCCTTATGTTTGGTGAGCCATGTAGCACCGTACCGGTATATAAAAAGAGATAAAAAAAGGCTTTGCTAGTTGCAAAGCCTTTTTCTTTATGGTTTATCGGTATTTTTTACTTTTTGATTTTGGTAGCATCAAAATTCATAACCCGTTCGCCATCAATGTATTGAGAGACAAAGGCATCTTTTATCCCCAATTTTTGAATGTCAGTTCTGAATTCTAAGGCATCCTCTACATTTTCAAAATAGCCTACAACATATCTTTTGGCTCCGTCTATTTCTTCAGCTTTAATGTGTTTCGTCACATTGTTAAATGACTGTAGATTAAGGTGTTCATAATAGCCCATTTGCACTTGATATATAATACCATTAGGTATTTGCTCTTTTGCTTCTGACGCTGCTAATAAATTGTTATATTTGACTTGAAGTAATATTATTTTCGATGATAACTTTTCGTTGTCAGAAAGTGCTTCACTCAATAAATCTTTAACTACGGCAATGTCTTTGCTTAATGCGTCAATGTCCTTTTTTTGGGTATCTTTTACTTTAGCATAGTTTGCAAGATCTTTTTTATACTCTTTCAGTTCCTTTTTTAATGCCTTCTTCTCTGCTTTACTTAAATTTTGTGCTGTAGCATCCGAAAAGGTCAAAATTAGTAATAGACTAAATAATAGAAACAGTATATTTTTCATGAAGTTAGATGTTAATTCACATCAAAATTAAATTTATACCAAAGTATTTCCGTATCAGGTAATGTTAATATCTAAATTTGCGAACGATAAAGTGAACACATGGAGTATAGAATTGAAAAAGACAGCATAGGCGAAGTAAAAGTGCCAATTCATAGATACTGGGCAGCTCAAACTCAGCGGTCGTTAGAGAATTTTAAGATAGGAAATCAGGTTATGCCAATTGAGCTAATACGAGCTTTTGGTGTGCTGAAAAAGTGTGCAGCTCAGACGAACTTTGAGCTTGGAGTGTTATCAGAGAGTAAGAAAGACTTAATCTGCACAGTGTGCGATGAAATAATATCGGGCAAATTGGATGATGAATTCCCGTTGGTGATTTGGCAAACTGGTAGTGGAACCCAGAGCAATATGAACGTAAATGAGGTTATTGCAAACAGGGGTCATGTACTAAGCGGAGGTAGCCTTACTGATAAGGAAAAAGTACTTCATCCAAATGATGATGTAAATAAATCTCAAAGTAGTAATGATACGTTCCCAACTGCTATGAGTATTGCGGTTTATAAGCAAATGATTGATTTTGCAATTCCTGGTTTACAAGTATTAAAAGATACATTTAAGAAGAAGGCAAGAGATTTTAAGAATATTGTAAAAATAGGTAGAACGCACTTTATGGATGCGACTCCTCTAACTTTGGGTCAAGAATTTTCTGGGTACAGAAGACAATTGGAAATGAGTATTTTGGCGATAGAAAAAGCGATGATACCAGCACAAGAATTAGCGTTAGGTGGCACAGCTGTTGGAACAGGTTTAAATACGCCAAAGGGTTACGACGTCCTTGTAGCAAAAAAAATAGCGGAGGAAATGGAAATGCCTTTTAGAACGGCAGAGAATAAATTTGAGGCATTAGCTGCGCACGACGCTATGGTTGAGTTGCATGGCGCTTTGAAACGGGCAGCAGTTAGTTGCATGAAAATTGGTAATGACATACGTATGTTAAGCTCTGGACCTCGTAGCGGGATAGGTGAAATTATAATACCAAGCAATGAACCAGGTTCGTCTATTATGCCAGGCAAAGTAAACCCGACACAATGCGAGGCGTTAACAATGGTTTGTGCTCAAGTTATGGGCAATGATGTTGCGGTGTCCATTGGAGGCAGCAACGGACATTTTGAACTCAATGTATTTAAACCATTGATTGCGACTAATTTACTTCAGTCAGCACGAATCTTAGGACAAGCATGCCTGTCGTTTAATGACAATTGTGTAGTTGGTATAGAACCGAATTACATTGAAATAAAGAATAAATTGGACAATTCGTTGATGCTTGTAACAGCGTTAAATACCCAGATTGGTTACGATAATGCAGCTAAGATTGCGAAGAAAGCATATGCCGAAAATACAACGCTTAAACAGGCAGCTTTAGCACTTGAATTACTTACTTCTGAAGAATTTGATGCATGGGTAAAGCCTGAGAATATGTGTGGCGATATGGAATTAGGCTTTTGATATATGGCATTTATTAAGCCGCATAGGCTAAAATATGTACATAGTTATCTTCCAAAAACCGATAATTTTAAGATTTTAGATATTGGAGCGGGTAGCCATTCTCCTACTATTACCAAAAAGTATTATCCTAATTGTGAATATTCAGGTGTAGATATTACTTCCAATTACAATAACTCCGAAGATGACCTAAAAGCGATGGATCATTTCTATGAAATGGATCTAACCAAGCTTGAATTTGCTTCTATCCCGGACAATTATTTTGACGTTATGATAATGAGCCATGTAATAGAACATCTCTATAATGGCGACTTAGTTTTAAAAGCTTTGATTTCAAAATTAAAACCAGGGGGCATATTTTATATAGAGTTTCCTGCTGAACGAAGTGTTTCATTGCCTAGTAAAAAAGAAACATTAAATTTTTTCGATGATGATACTCACGTAAGGATTTATTCTCTTAAAGAAATCTGCAACTTATTTCTATTGCAAAACTGTATAATTGTAAAAGCAGGAACTGTAAAAAGTTGGTTTAACATATTTTTAATGCCGATAAAAATAATTTGGCAGACGATTACTAAAGGTTATGTAAAAGGGGGAGTTTTTTGGGATTGGTATGGTTTTGCAGATTTTGTACTAATACGCAGAAAAACGTAAATATCAAAAAATGGTCAGTGAATAAAATGACCATTTTTTGTTAGCGTTTATTAAACCCTTATTCTTGGCGTATTTCTACTCTAACTTATGTATTGATCGAAATACGCAAAAAAATCACCGCTATTTTGCACCTTTTTTATCCCTAAATATAGAGTACAATATACTCTGAAGCATTGACAATAAAAGGCTGAACAAAAGTGCGTACCAGAAATTTCGGACAGAAAAACCGTCAAGAAAATAATCTGCTAGTAGAACCATACTTCCATTTATTACTAAAAGGAATAAGCCTAAGGTCAAAATGGTTATCGGAAGGGTCAGAAATACTAATACGGGTTGAACAATGGCCCTAATTAATCCAAGCACAATCGCAACAAGCAAGGCATCAGCAAAATTAGCTACAGTAATTCCTGGGAGAAAATAGGCTAAAGCAAAGACTGCTATAGTAGTAAGTAGTATTTTTCGTACTAGCTCCATCCTATTCTAGCTTAATCCGGTAATTACGCCGTTTGAATCAATGTTCATTCCTTCACTTGCAGGCACAGAAGGCAAACCTGGCATTCTCATCATGTTACCAAGTATTGGAATTAGAAAACCAGCACCAGCGGCTATTTCAAATTCTCGAACAGTAATTCTAAAACCAGTGGGTCTGCAAACCAGTTTTTCATTATCAGAAAAAGATTTCTGAGTCTTCGCCATGCAAATAGGTAAATTTTCAAGTCCAAGTTTTGCGATTGTTCGTAATCCACTTTCTGCTTCACTTGCGTAGTCTACTCCATCTGCTCCGTATATTTCTTTGGCAATTTTTTCGATTTTATTTTTTACTGAATCATTCCAATCATATAAAGGAGTAAAATTGCTCTTACCCGTTTCAATTTCTTCTACTACAGCCTCTGCTAACTTAGATGTACCGTTTCCACCTTCTGCCCAACCTTTACTTAACACTGCTTTTACACCTATTGAAGCACACTTTTCGATTACCCAATTTATTTCTTCTTCACTATCCGCAGGAAAGTTATTGATAGCAACTACACGTTGCAAACCAAACTTACCCATATTTTCTATATGTTTTTCCAAATTCGCGAAACCAGATTTTACACGGTCAAGATTCGGGGTATTATACTCATCAGGTTGAGCACC
>JBEAPG010000123.1:0-6010 GCA_041164545.1 Bacteroidota bacterium | reverse complement strand
CGTCGTGCAATACATGTAAAATAGCAAGACAAACATCTAGACCTATGAAATCCGCTAGCTGCAATGGCCCCATAGGATGTGCCATTCCTAGCTTCATTACCGTGTCAATCTCGTTTACGCCGCCTACACCTTCGTGCAATGTCCAAATGGCTTCGTTTATCATAGGCATTAAGATACGATTCGCAATAAAACCAGGATAATCGTTGGCCATAGCTGGCACTTTACCAATTTTTACAGAAAGTTCTTCTATAGTTTTAGTAACTTCTTTGCTTGTATTATATCCATTTATAATCTCTACCAGCTTCATTACCGGCACTGGATTCATAAAATGCATTCCAATAACTTTATCCGGTCTAGAAGTTTGCGCAGCTAATTCTGTTATAGAAATAGAAGAAGTGTTTGAAGCCAAAATACATCCTTCTGGAGCATTTGCATCCATATCTCTGAAGATTTTGAACTTTAGTTCTTTGTTTTCAGTAGCTGCTTCTACAATCAAATCTGCTTTGCTGACTCCTTCTGCCATTGCAGTATAGGTTGTTATATTAGCAAGTGTTGAAGCCTTTTCTGCTTCGCTAATTTTTTCCTTTGCTACCATACGGTCTAAGTTTTTAGCAATGGTGGCAAGCGCTTTATCTAGTGCAGCTTGATTAATATCTATAAGAGATACCTTGTAGCAATTTTGTGCAAAAACGTGGGCAATTCCATTACCCATTGTACCTGATCCTATTACTGAAATATGTTGCATTTTTTGTTTTACTTCTTTTTATAGCTTGCAAACCTAAGGGTTTCGATCTTTTAATATGAATGATTTATAAAATTAGAACTGAGAAAAATAAGATTAATGTACGCTAAAATGTAAGCCTTAGCGACAAGCCATTGAATTGTCCTAAACCCACGCTAGGTGCATACAGATTAGGAGTAACTTGCAAACTAAGTTCCTCATTGAGCTTAAACTCTTTGAGATGTGCATCCACATTGGCATCAATAATTTGTATGGCATATAAACCTACAAAACCTAAGATCGAAACATCTCTCCGCCTCCTATACAAATCCCTAAAGTTCTTCGCAGATGTGGTGGAGAGTTGAGGGTAGTTATCAATGGTGTTTGAATCACCGTCTATTTTATTAGTATAGATTAATTCATATCGCTTCAAGCTATCTACGCTATATCTATTGAAATAAATTAGGCCTGCTATTCCACCATAAACTATACCCGCTTTCCATATTTTTTTATTATAAAGCTGACCCGATCCGGGTAAAACCATAGCCAAATACGTCGCTTTTTGTGGATCTGTAAGTGGAGTACTATCGCCAAAAATAGGCAATGTATATTCGAACTTTTTAGATTGCAAATAGCTGCCAGAATAGGGCAACTGAGCACTTGCAGCAGTACAGTAAACCAAGAATAGAAGGAGGCCAATGCCTTTCATAATGCAATAGTAGCTAAACTATTTTGGCTAATATTTCTTCCAGTTGTTTTCTCGATGTAAAACTTATTATAATTGTTCCATTGTCATTTGACTTCGATTTAAATCGAACGTCGGCCTGCAGTTTCTTTGCCAAATCATTTTTCTGAGGCACAAAATCAGTGAAATCAAAGTACTTGGCTGCACGCTTTTCTGAGGAACTACCATCCCCATTCTTTTCATTTCGAACAAGTTCTTCTACTTGACGAACTGACAAGTTTCCTTGTACAGTTGCTCTGAAAATTGCCATTTGAGTAGATTCATCTTCAATGTTAACCAGTGCTCGTGCGTGGCCCATCATTAGTTCTCCATCTTTTATGGCTAATTGAATTTCTTCTGGCAACTTCAATAGTCGGAGGTAGTTGTTCACCGTGCTGCGTTGCTTGCCTACGCGCTCTCCAAGTTCTTCTTGTTTTAGATTACACTCATCCAAAAGTCGTTTATACGAAAGTGCTATTTCAATTGCATTTAAATTTTCACGCTGAATATTTTCAATCAATGCCATTTCTAGCATTTGTTGATCGTCAGCCAAACGAATGTAAGCCGGAATTTTTGTTAACCCTGCAAGTATAGATGCACGAGTTCTTCTCTCTCCGCTTATAATTTCATATTTTTCATATCCGATTTTACGTACTGTAATAGGTTGAATTATTCCATGTACTTTTATACTTTCGGCAAGTTCATTAAGCGCTTCTTCGTCAAATTCCACCCTAGGTTGAAATGGGTTAGCAATAATCTGACTGATGTTTATTTCTGCAATACTATTTAGTGCGTCTGGCTCTATACCTGTAATATCTGTGTTAGAATTTTCTAACAATGCACTTAATCCTCTTCCTAAAACCTTTTTACTCATTATTGGATGATTCTTTCTTCCTGACTTATTTTAGTCAAACCATTTTTCTGCAATACTTCTCTTGCTAAGTTTAGGTAGCCTATACTACCTACCGCTTCTGCATCAAATTCCATTACAGGTACCCCAAAACTTGGTGCTTCGCTAATTGTAGTGTTACGTTTTATTATTGTGTCAAACACCAATTGTTGAAAGTGCAGTTTTACTTCTTCTACAACTTGATTAGAAAGGCGTAGACGAGAGTCATACATTGTAAGTAGCAAGCCTTCTATTTCTAACTTAGGATTAATACTCCTCTGCACTATCTTAATGGTATTCAGTAATTTACCTAAACCCTCCAATGCAAAATATTCGCACTGTACTGGAATAATTACAGAATCCGCAGCCCCTAAAGCGTTTGTGGTAATTAAACCTAGAGAAGGCGAGCAATCGATAATTACAAAATCATATTCACTTCTCACCTTGTCTAATACACGTGCCATTACTTTTTCGCGGTTTGGCATATCTATCATTTCTATCTCAGCTCCTACTAAATCTATATTAGCAGGCAGAATTTTTAGATATTCATATTTTGTATCAAGAATAGAATCTGCAGGATTTAAATCTTGAACCATCAACTCATATAAACCAAGTCTAATATTCTTTGAATCAAAACCCAAATGTGAAGTTGAATTTGCCTGAGGATCAGCATCTACCAACAAAACTTTATTTTCTAAAACGGCGAGGCTATAAGCCAAATTAGTAGCTGTAGTAGTTTTACCAACTCCTCCTTTTTGATTTGCTATGCAAATAATTTTTGACATACTTATTTAAAATTCTAATGTGTTGTTAATTTCGGGTATTATTAGTTTTCTGCCTGCGCTACTAAATAGCGAAACAGCTTCTTTATGATTAATTTGAATGGGAGGAAACGTATCGAAATGCATTCCAACAACCGTATTGCAACCAACGAATTCAGCGGCTTTGAGTGCATCTTTTACTCCCATTGTAAAGTGGTCTCCAATAGGTAAAAAGGCAAAATCGAGTTTGAACTCCTCTTTAATCAGTTTCATTTCGTAAGTCAGCGCTGTATCTCCTGCATAATAGAATTGATGGCTCGGTGTTTTAAACACAAAACCAACCGGATTTCCACCGTAAGTTCCATCTGGCATTGAACTGCTGTGCGACGCATAGACCAATTTTACTTTAAAAAATGACAAGTCAATTGAGCCCCCAGTATTCATCGGAATAAAGTTTTCAATTCCCTGATTTTTCAGCCATTCGCAAACCTCATAGGTGGCAATTACTTGTGCTTTTGACTGTTTTGCAATTTGCACTGCATCCGCAATATGATCTCCATGTCCGTGAGAAATAAAAATGAAATCGGGAATAATTGTGGAAACATCTATTGCTTCTGCCAACGGATTTGGAGATATAAATGGATCAAAGAGTATACTTTTACCCTCTGTTTGAACCATAAAACAAGAATGTCCGTAATATTTTATCCTAAGTTCCACGCTTTTATCACTTATCGATGTTCAAATCTAACCACAAAAGCATGGGTTTAATAAACAGGTTTTTCCTAGTTATTCACATCAGTTTTGTGTTGATTTCTTGTAATTCACACTCCAGCAAAAGCGAAAAATCTGTATTTAGGTACAATAGTTCCACGGGAATAACTTCGCTAGATCCAGCATTTGCCAGAACACAAGAAAATATACGTGCTGTAAATCAAATATTTAACGGTCTAGTACAACTTAATGATTCCTTGCAAGTTATTCCGTCTATCGCAAAAAATTGGAGCATTAGCAGCGATGGTAAAGTGTACACTTTTAAACTCAGAAACGATGTATTTTTCCACAATCACAAATTATTTAATGGACGAAAAAGGCAGGTTTCTGCTTCTGATTTTGTCTATTCTTTCAATAGAATTATAAGTCCAAAAACAGCGAGTGACGGAGCTTGGATTTTTAATGGACTTATCGATACGACTACACCGTTTGAAGCGCCGAACGATACCATTCTTATCATTCGCCTTCAAAAACCTTTTGTACCTTTTCTAGGAATGCTAAGTATGGCTTATTGCTATGTAGTACCACACGAGGCGGTTGAGCAATTTGGTGTTGATTTTGGAAAGAATCCCATTGGTACAGGCCCATTTATGTTTGGCAACTGGAAAGATAACATTCGTCTTAACTTGATTCAAAATCCGTTCTATTTTGAATCTTCAACCCATCGAAAAATACCCCAATTAGAAGCCATCTCTATTTCGTTTATTGCCAGTAAACAATCTGAACTTTTAGAGTTTATTCAAGGTAAGCTAGATGTTTTTACAGGTTTAGAAAGTTCGTTTAAAGATGAAATCTTAACCGGAGAAGGTTCTCTAAAATCAAAATACAACGAAAAATTTGAACTGACAAATGCACCGTTTCTAAACACAGAATACCTTGCCTTTAATACTGAATATAATAATGAACTGATTCAAAATAAGGACTTTAGAAAGGCTATGAGTTTGGCTATAAACCGAGAGGCAATGATAAAATACCTGAGAAATAACATAGGAAATGCAGCCCAAGGAGGATTTATACCTTTAGGCCTTCCTGGATATACCGCATTTTTGGATGCAGAATACAATCCACAAAAAGCACGTGAGTTACTTCAAAACATCAATTTTGATCTATCTAGACCCATCGTGCTTAGCACCACAAAAGACTACCTTGATTTATGCATTCTTGTGCAGAAAAATTTGGCTGAAGTCGGATTGACTATAAAAGTAGATGTGATACCTTCAAGTCTACTAAAACAACAAAAATCGGCTGGTGAACTTAGCTTTTTTAGAAGTAGTTGGATTGCAGATTACCCTGATGCTGAGAATTATATGGCTTGTTTTTACACCAAAAATAAAGCTCCCAATGGACGCAATTATACTCGATTTGCGAATGATAAATTTGATAGACTATATGAGGCTATGATTGCCGAGTCAAATGTAGGTACTCGTGCCGCTCTCTTTAAACAAATGGAACAAATACTACACAATGAAAGTCCATTTATCCTTCTTTTTTATGATGAAAGCATTTGGTTATCGGCCAAATACATTGATGGATTTAAGGTAAACGCACTTAATCATTTAGACCTAAGATATGTGACCAAGTAATTATTCCTACATTTGTTTAAACCAACCATTAAAATATGAACCCAATTATTAGAAACGTTCTTGCTGTTATTGCGGGAATTGTTATCGGATCTGTAGTCAACATGTTCCTTGTTAATTTAAACGGAAGTGTTATGCCGCTACCCGAAGGTGCAGATATTAGCACAATGGAAAAATTAAAAGAATCTATTAAGTTTTTCGAACCCAAACATTACCTCTTTCCTTTTTTAGGCCACGCAATAGGAACTTTGGTTGGTGCATTTCTAGCAGCAAAAATTGCTGGTACGTATAAACCTAGAATGGCAATGATTATTGGCATATTCTTTCTTGCAGGTGGAATAGCCAATATCTTTATGTTAGGAGGTCCACTTTGGTTTAATGCTGCAGATATTATTCTGGCATATTTACCAATGGCATGGCTCGGAGCTAAGTTTGCCGGAGTATACAGCTAGTACTAACCTGCTTTTAGGTTACCAGATTTTTTAACTCCACCTTTTGCTTTGCTCTGTGCTTTTAAGGTAGACTTAGGTGTTGCTGTTTTTTTGGCAGGTGCTTTTTTCTCCT
>JBEAPG010000122.1:0-6014 GCA_041164545.1 Bacteroidota bacterium | reverse complement strand
CCTACGCTTCCTTTCGGCGAATAAAAAATCTCTGCTTTGCCTAAAGGCAAAAGATCTTTCTTACATCATTCCGCCCATACCACCCATATCTGGCATTCCAGCGTGGCTATGGCCTTTGTCATCTTCAGGAACATCAGCGATTAAACACTCTGTTGTAAGCAACATACTTGCTACAGATGCAGCGTTTTCTAAGGCTACACGACTTACTTTAGTCGGGTCTATTACTCCTGCTCCTATTAGGTTTTCGTATACGTCTGTTCTTGCATTGTATCCAAAGTCTTTTTTACCATCTTTCACTTTTTGGATAACTACAGATCCTTCGCCACCTGCATTGGTAACTATTTGGCGCAATGGTTCTTCTAACGCTCTTTTGATGATTGCAATACCCGTATTTTCATCGGCATTTACACCCTCTAAATTAGAGATAGCTTCGATTGCTCTTACAAAAGCAACACCACCACCAGCTACTATACCTTCTTCTACTGCAGCTCTTGTAGCAGCTAAGGCATCATCCACGCGGTCTTTTTTCTCTTTCATTTCTACTTCAGAAGCAGCACCAATGTAAAGTACAGCTACACCACCTGAAAGCTTAGCAAGTCTTTCTTGTAGTTTTTCTTTGTCGTAATCGGAAGTAGAATTTTCGATTTCTGCTTTTATTTGCTTAATTCTTCCTTGAATATCAGCAGCTTGACCAGCACCGTTTACTATTACAGTGTTTTCTTTGTCAATAGTTACTTTTTCTGCCGTTCCAAGAGAATCTAAGGTAGCATCTTCTAATCTTTTACCTTGCTCTTCACTTATTACAGTACCTCCAGTTAAAATAGCTATGTCTTGCAACATTGCTTTTCTTCTGTCTCCAAAACCTGGAGCTTTTACAGCAGCTACTTTAAGCGAACCTCTTATTTTGTTTACTACCAAAGTAGCTAAAGCTTCACCTTCTACTTCTTCAGAGATAATCAAAAGCGGTTTGCCAGTTTGTGCAGTTTGCTCCAATACCGGAAGCAATTCTTTCATACTGCTTATTTTCTTATCTACTATTAAAATGAAAGGAGAATCTAAATCCGCTTCCATTTTTTCAGTATTCGTAACAAAGTATGGAGATAAATATCCTCTGTCAAATTGCATACCTTCTACTGTTTTTACTTCAGTTTCAGTACCTTTTGCTTCTTCCACAGTGATTACACCATTCTTTCCAACTTTACGCATTGCATCAGCGATTAATGTACCGATAACCTCATCGTTATTAGCAGAAATAGAAGCAACTTGTCCAATTTTATCAAAATCGTCACCTACTACTTCGCTTTGTGCTTTTAGGTTTTCTTTAACCGCGGTTACCGCTTTGTCAATGCCTCTTTTTAGGTCCATTGGGTTTGCACCTGCTGCTACATTTTTAAGTCCGCCAGCAACTATGGCTTGTGCCAAAACGGTCGCTGTTGTAGTTCCATCTCCAGCTATATCTGCTGTTTTAGAAGCAACTTCTTTTACCATTTGAGCTCCCATGTTTTCGATAGGATCTTTTAGTTCTATTTCTTTTGCAACAGTTACACCGTCTTTAGTTACGTTTGGCGAACCGAATTTTTTATCGATTACTACGTTTCTACCTTTTGGTCCTAATGTTACTTTAACAGCATTAGCCAATGCATCAACTCCTTTTTTCAGTTGGTCTCTTGCTTTGGTATCAAATAAAATTTGCTTTGCCATGTTGTTTTACTTTTTTAATGTTTTTGTTAATTGTTTAATAATGAATTACACGATAGCGAGAATATCTGATTCTCTCATAATTAATAAATCTTTTCCTTCTACTTGCAACTCAGTACCTGAGTACTTACCATAAAGAACAGTGTCACCCGCTTTTACCGTAGTTGGTTCGTCTTTTTTACCTGGGCCTACTGCTATTACAGTGCCTCTTTGTGGTTTTTCTTTTGCTGTGTCAGGAATGTAGATTCCGCCGGCTGTTTTTTCTTCAGCCGCAGCTGGTTCTACCAATACTCTGTCTGCTAATGGTTTTATTTTCATATTTATATAATTAATATTTGTCGAAATGCATTATTCACTAAGTATGCCAATGCGGTAAAAAAGACAAAATTTCACTATCTTTGGGTAATTGATAGTAAAAGCCATAGTCAAATTGGCAGCAAACGTGACATTTTATGAATCATTTTTTAGATACTATTTGGAATGAGACTGACCCCGAAAAGCGGTTTTACCTGTGGAAGTACTACCTACAGCAAACCGATTTATCTCTAAAAAACTTACAACTATTGCCTAGATACCGTGAAGTGGTAAACCATAAAAATGAATGCGATAGATACATCGAATTTGTAAATACTTTTGATCTCAGAAACCAGCGCATTACGGGAATAAATGAGCTTCAAAGCACTTTTACGTATGATAATCCCTTGGCTTCAGATGAGATAAAGCATCGTGTGAATGAAGTGCAATCGGAGTACTTACCTCAACTTTCTAAACGCGTAAATGCATTTCAAGACCTAAAGTCGTTTTTGTACAATGTGGTTAATTTGGAACCCATTGGTATAGAACAAGCCTATCACAAGGAAGGATACCTCTTTGTACGAAATACGGATTCGACGCAAGTAAACACGTACAGTTATTTTATTTCATCTTATGTTAACTCCAAAGCTCGAAGTATCGTTAAACTCACCGATTTAGGCAGTTTTAACTATAGCATTAGTTATGGATTCGACCAATATAAAAAATCACTAAATAGCAAAAACAAACATTATTTGAATTGCTATGCCGTGCACTCGCAAATGCCATTACCTTGGAATGATACCTTACTCCCAATAGCAAAAGGCAAGTTGAGCAAGTATTTAGAAACTTTTCCTACCTAAACCCGCGTTACACTGAAAAAATAAACAAAAAAAAATCTCCAATTTGCATTGGAGATTTTAGAAATATCTTGTGTTTAACTACTCTTATTCTTGAGGAATAGTACCTTCTTGCTCAGCAGGATTTGCTTCTACATTTGGAGTTCCTTCAGGAGCTGCTGGTGTACCCAAATCTTGAGGAGCTGCTGGTGTAGTATTTTCGATTCTATCTAAAAACTCGTTGTCTGTGGTAGTATCTGTAGTATAAACATATCTGCTACCTAGTGAAAAAACAAAAAGTGCAATAGCCAATGTCCAAGTTGCTTTCTCTATAAAATCATTGGTTTTTTTCACACCAGCAATTTGATTTGCTGCTGAAAAGTTTGCTGCTACCCCTCCACCTTTTGGATTTTGAATAAGAACGATAAGGATAAGAAGTATCGACACGATGATGGCAAGTACGATTAATAACGTGAACATTGTTTATTATTTATGATTGTTGTTTTTCTTTAATTTCCGCAATAAGGGCGGCAAAATACGCTGATTTATCAGGATTTTGCAAACTTAATTTTTCATATCCCAATATCGCTTTTTCATAGAGGCCTTGTTTTGCATAAAGTGCTACTAATGTCTCACTTACAACATCCAGTTTATCTATTTCGCTTTCTTCTGCCTTTTGTTCGGCATTATAAAAACTGCGGTTTATTATAGGTCTGTTGCGCTTTGTAGCTAAAAACTGATCCAACAAGTTTTGAACTGCCTGGGGAGAATTAGGTTTTTTTGATACATCATCCTCTGGTTTTTCATCTACATGATTTAGCCAATACAAAAAATCTTTTTCGCCTGATGCTTCTGCTTTTTCCCTTTCCCTAGCTATTTTTTCCAATTCTTCCAAAGGATTGTATCTAACTACATCCAATGGAATTTCGGGCTTACTTTGTTTTTCCTTTATAACCGGTTTTAACTCCTTTAACGGATCATAAACCACAATTTCGTCGAAATTAATTTTGGGCTTTTCAATGTTTTCCTCTGTCGTTTTAGTGTCAATCACAGGTTCATCTTCGGCCTCTTCAGACTTGCTTATTTCTTGGTCTGATTGCTCTGCTTCACTATTCGCATCTATTGGGTTTAAATCAATCGAATCTTCAGTGATTACATCTATTTCCTCTTCTGTGCTTTCAACGACTTTTTCAACCGCAATTGGTTCTTCCACTTCATTTGTTAGCGAAATTTCTATTGCCTTTTCTGACTCCGTATCTGCGAACTTTTTATGCGATACTTCCTCATTCTGTTGCTGTTCTAATTGCGTTTCAGTTTGAAGATAATGAAATAAAACTTCTCTGCTTCCGCTATATAAAGCTGCTAAGCGTAAATGCTTGTTTTTCAAAAATGAATCTTCATTAAAATAGGCTTTTGCCAATAAAATATGATATGTGCTGCACCAAGGATATTGCTGCGCTAGGGCTTTTAATGCTGGTACTGCCTCTTCGCGTATGCTTTCGCGATTTGATAATAATTCACTGATATTTAAGCTATTACCTACCAATTAATTGCAGCTTTGTTAAAAACCTGTTGTACCAACATATCGCTTATTTCCTGTACCAATGCCGTTTCCACTGCGCTAAAATTAGTGTTCGCATCAAAATCCTGAAAATTGGTAAAACTTTGCTCAAACTCGCTTTTAGGATCTTTGGCACTTACCAATTTTACTTGTAAGGTAATACTGAGCCTGTTAAGCTGGGCATTATCGCTGTTTTGTGCCGAAACCGGAGCAATAACAAAACTAGTGATAGCTCCGGAAAAGCTAAAATCACCATCATCATTTACGATGCTAAGATTTGTTTCTGATATAAATTTTTGTTTCAAACCTTCCGTAACGGTTTGGCTCAATAGCGGAGAAACTATGCTTGCTCTATTTTCAAAGAAAGACACCGAGAAGGTTTTTACCTCTGGCGAAATAGAAGTTCCCGAAAATGAGTAGAACCCACAACCTCCCAACGAGGGTAGAAAGAATAGGGATATTGCAAATGCTATCTTACTCAATTTCATATTGTTTTATCTTTCTGTAGAGTGTTCTTTCTGATATTCCCAACTCTTGTGCCGCTTTTTTTCTACGGTTATTATTTTTGAGCAAAGCCTTGCGTATTAACTCTTCTTCCTTTGCTTCAAGCGAAAGTACTTCGTGCTCGCTTACCGAGTCTTTATCTTCAATTACGTAATGATCCTCTACTTCTTCATTTGAGATAGTAGTTGGCACTAACGCTGTCTCTGTCCTTGAATAATCTCCATCTAGCACTCTGGTAATCACCGCCTTATTGTTTTCTACAAATTCAGGACTGACTTGGTCATTTTCAATCATTCCAAAAACTACTTTTTTAAGTTCAGAAACGTCATTCTTGAGGTCGATGAGCACTTTGTAAAAAATATCGCGTTCAGAAACATCGCTTCTATCCTTGGTTTCTTTAAATAAGGCTGGCAAGTTATTATCTGCTCGCTCTGGCAAGTAGCGCAGAATATCCGATGCATCTATACGACTTCCTTGTTCCAGAACAGATATTTGCTCTGCTATATTTTTCAGTTGACGTATGTTGCCCGGCCAACGGTAATTCATCAAAAGACGCTCCGCATCTGGAGTTAAGTCAAGTGGCTCTTTGTGGTATTTTTCTGTTGCATCAAAAGCAAATTTTTGAAATAGAAGTACGACATCATTTGGTCGCTCGCGTAGTGCAGGAACTTTAATGGGCAGTGTAGACAAACGATAATAGAGGTCTTCTCTAAACTTTTCTTTTTCTACTAGCTCCATTAAGTCTTTGTTGGTAGCTGTTATTATTCGTACATCCGTCTTTTGCACCTTGCTACTTCCAACCCGAATAAACTCTCCGTTTTCGAGCAATCGTAGCAGACGGCTTTGTGTCTCAAGCGGCAACTCTCCTACTTCATCTAAGAAAATTGTTCCCCCATTTACCGCTTCAAAATAACCTTTGCGGCTATCTACAGCGCCTGTAAACGCACCTTTCTCATGTCCAAAAAGCTCAGAATCAATGGTTCCTTCCGGCAACGCCCCACAGTTAATAGCGATGAAATTTCCGTGTTTTCTATTACTTAACTGATGTATGATTTTTGAAAACGACTCTTTTCCAACACCACTTTCTCCTTGTATATAAACTGTAAGCTCAGTAGGAGCCA
>JBEAPG010000121.1:0-6018 GCA_041164545.1 Bacteroidota bacterium | reverse complement strand
TTCGAGGATGGCAGTTCAGGGTTTACACTTGCCTCACTTATGCCGCTATCAGTACTTTTTTTCAACTTTCTGGCGATGAGAGGCGTAAAGAAAGATGAAATGCTCATCCGCTCAATGGATAGACTTCGCTAGATTGTGGCGCTGCTTAGGTTAAATAGCTTTTCGGTAGGATTTAAACAAACTAATCAACCACCTTTTTTAGCTGTAAATGGGATACAACTTGAACTTGAAAAAGGACAAATAACAGGCTTAATTGGCGAAAGTGGAAGTGGAAAATCTGTTGCAAGTCAGTCAATTACGCGACTTATTGAAAGTGCCATAGTAAAAGGCAATGCCATTTTTAACAATGGAGATGTAGAAATAGACTTACTCCATTGCGAACAAGCAGAATTAGTAAAAATAAGAAAGCGCTATATATCCTATATTTTTCAGGAACCAATGACCGCTTTAAATCCACTTATTCGGTGTGGAAAGCAAATATTGGAGTGTGCGGAATTTCCAAGTTCAGAATTATTGCAATCACTACTAGAAAAAGTAGAGCTTTTTGATTGGGAGCGCATTGCATCTAGTTACCCTCACGAATTAAGCGGGGGGCAAAGACAGCGGATAATGATTGCAATGGCCCTAGCCAAAGAACCCTTATTGCTTATAGCTGATGAACCTACTACTGCGCTTGATGTAGCAGTACAGAATGATATTTTAAAACTGCTTACCAAGCTATGTAAGGAGTCGGAAATGGCTATTCTATTTATTACCCACGATCTTATATCTTTAAAGAATTTCGCGGACCAAATAGCCGTGATGTATAGAGGCAATCTCGTGGAAAAAGGAAGCGCAGAAAGTATTCTTAATAAACCAAATCATCCTTATACCAAAGCACTCCTACAAAGCCGAGCTAGATATGACAAACGAGGTTTTAAACTTGCTGAAATAGACCATTTGCTTTCTAGGCAAAATGAACAACTCCAATTTGTAGAATACAAAAGTGAAGAGCTAGTCAAAGATAAAGCAGGCGAAGAAGAAATTTTAAGGCTAAGTGAAGTGAGTAAATCACATTTCAAGTCTGGCTTGTTCAGCAAAGTCGAAACTCAAGTGCTTAAAAATATAAATTTCAATATTTGTCAAGGAGATATTGTAGGTTTAATTGGTGAAAGTGGAAGCGGTAAGAGTACGATTGCTAAGCTTATTCTGAAAATTTGGGACACTACATCAGGTTCTATTTTATTAAAGTACAAAAACTTAAAAGACGAAAAGGATTTGTCAAAGGAAATTCAACTCGTTTTTCAGGATCCTTACTCATCTCTCAATCCAAAACAAAAAATCGGATCTGCTCTTGTGGAAGTGTTAGCCAGCACAAAAGCAAAAGATACAAAGCAAAAAGCCATAGCATTGTTAAATGAAGTAGGACTTCAAGAATCGGATTTTAATAAGTACCCTCACGAGTTCTCGGGTGGACAAAGACAGCGTGTTTGCATAGCAAAAGCACTCGCCAAAAACCCAAAAGTTATCGTGCTTGACGAGGCAGTTTCTGCACTGGATGTGAGTGTACAAGCCAAAATATTAAATTTACTAAACCAGCTCAAAAGAGAAAAAAAACTCACCTACTTACTTATATCTCACGATATGAATGTGGTGAGCTATTTCTGCAACAAAATTGTTGTACTAAAGAATGGTGAAATTGTTGAAATAGGAAATACCGAAGAATTAGTCAGTAATCCTAGTTCACAGTACACTAAATCGCTGTTAGAACACAGCATTAACTAAAAAACAAATTGAAAAAAAAGAATAAACGAATCCGGAAGTCTGACGACTATAACCAAGTACTGAAAGTATTAATGGCCGAAGCCAATAAGCCACTGAATTACAAGCAAATTGCTGCTAAGCTCGACGACATTGATAAACGTGAAGTGGGAGAAATCCTGGAATTGCTGGTACGTGACAATAAAATAGAACGCAAAGACAGAGGGCAATATATTTACATAAAAACCAGAGATGAGATAAGAGGCATCTTGGATTTTAATCAGCGCGGAGACGCTTATCTCATTGCTGACAACTTAGACAAAGACATAAAGATAAAGGCAGGAAATACTTTGGATGCTTTTGATGGCGACGAGGTAAGTGTAAAAGTAACGTATAGCAAAAGCAGCGGAAAAATTAAGGCATTTGTTACTGAGGTTATAAATAGAGCGAGGACCAACTATGTAGGAACTGTAAGTGGCACGGGTAATTTATGCTTCATAATACCCGATGGTACAAAAATGCATACTGATTTCTATGTGCCAAAAGAGCAAATAAAAGGTGCTAAAAATGGCGACAAGGTACTATTTAAATACCGTGATTGGCCTGCAAAAGCAAAAAATCCGTATGCAACTATTATCGAAATTTTTGGGCCTGCAGGTGAGAATACGGCTGAGATGCACGCGATAGTTGCCGAGTTTGGATTTGCCACAAAATTTGATGATGCAGTAGAAGAAGCTGCTGCCAAACTACCCAAAAAAATAAGAAACGAGGAGATTTTAAAAAGGAAAGACTACAGAGAAATTACCACATTTACCATTGATCCGCAAGACGCAAAAGACTTTGATGATGCGCTTAGTTTTAGGAAGCTTGAAAATGGAAACTATGAAGTAGGTGTGCATATTGCTGATGTTTCACATTATATACAACCTGGCGATACCATAGATGTAGAGGCATTGAATAGAGCTACTTCGGTATATTTAGTGGACAGAACCATTCCAATGTTGCCCGAACGTTTGTCTAATGAACTGTGCTCATTGCGCCCGCACGAAGAGTCTTTGTGTTTTGCTGTTATTTTTGAATTGGATTCTATCGGTACGGTTTTGAATTACTCATTCGCAAAAACCGTTATTTTTTCGGACCACAGATTTGCGTATGAACAAGCCCAAGAAGTAATAGTAAACAAAAAAGGCAAGTACGCTACCGAGCTAGAAGTAATGAATAACATTGCTAAAAAACTAAGAGCAGCTAGGTTTAAAAATGGGGCTATCAACTTTGAAACTACTGAATTTAGATTTGAATTGGATGACAAAGGCAAACCAATTGGCGTATATCCAAAAGTACGAGCCGATGCGCATAAAATGATTGAAGAATATATGTTATTGGCAAACAAATATGTAGCAACTCATCTTTATACCAAGAATGATAAAATGCCTTTGCCTTTTCGCGTGCACGAAGAACCTTCTCCAGAAAAACTAGCTGAATTCGCTGAAACTGCATCGAATTTTGGTTTTCAAATAGACATTACAAGTTACAAAGGACTAGCCAAATCTATAAATGAAATGGTGGCTAAAGTAGAAGGCACATTAGAAGGCGACATTCTGCAACCCTTGGCGATACGCAGTATGGAAAAAGCTTACTACACCAGTAAAAAAACAGGACATTTTGGATTGGCATTTGAGTATTACGCACACTTCACCTCTCCTATTCGCCGGTACCCGGACTTAATTACCCATCGTATGTTGAATGATTACTTAACCAAAACTAAATCTTTCAATTATGGGGAGGTTGAAAAGATGGCAAAGCACAGCAGCAATCAAGAACAAAAAGCCGTTAGTGCGGAGCGAGCATCCGTTAAGTACAAACAAGTAGAATACCTAAGTGGATTTAAAGGAGTAGAATTTGAAGGAATAATAAGTGGTGTAACAGATTGGGGAATTTACGTTGAAATTGTTGAAAATAAGTGCGAAGGAATGGTGCGAATTAGAGATATGAAGGGAGATAATTTTACATATCTACCAGAGAAAAGAATGGTTATCGGACAGAGAACGAAGACGAGTTATACAATGGGACAACGCGTATGGATTAGAGTAAAAAACACTAATTTAGCGAAAAGAAATATTGATTTTGAGTTTGTGAAATAACAAAAGCTAAGTATAAAATCTTATTTATAATTCAATTATACTATGATTAAAACACAAGAACTTTTATCTGATTTAGAGCCTTACATATTGGAAATTATAAGCCAACCAGGTTCACCTAGAGATGTATACGAGCCTATTAGCTATATACTTAGCCTTGGTGGAAAACGAATTCGCCCAGCTATGGTTTTGGCGGCTTACAAGTTTTATAAATCGTCATACTCAGAAGAAGTATTACAACTTGCCCAAGCCGTAGAAATGTTTCACAACTTTACACTTATGCACGACGATATTATGGACCGTGCGGACTTGAGACGTGGAAAGCAAACCGTACACAAAAAATGGGACGAACCTACTGCTATTTTATCGGGCGATTTACTGCAAATAGAGGTATACGAAAAATTAACTGCGATTGGCAATATCGAGATATTGAATCATTTCAATAAAATGGCAAGAGAATTATGCGAAGGCCAAATGAACGATATGCAATTTGAGCAGCAGCAAGAGGTTTCGAGTAATGACTATTTAGAAATGATTCGTCAAAAAACTGCGGTTTTACTTGGATTTTGTTTGCAAGGAGGAGCGTTATTGGGCGGAGCAGATAAAGCTGAAGCTCAAAAGTTATTTGACTTGGGTATTTCCATCGGTTTGGCTTTTCAGCTTATGGACGATTACTTAGATAGTTTTGGTGAAACGGCCAAAGTGGGAAAACGTATTGGCGGCGATATCTTAGAAAAAAAGAAAACGTATTTGTGGAATAAAACGTGGGAGAAGCTAAATGACCACGAAAAACAAGCGCTCCTCGGCACGTATAAACTAGCTGAAGAAGATACTATAGCCATAGTAAAAGAGAAAATGGATAGAACGGGCGCGGCAAAAGAAACACTTGATTTAGCTACCACCTACACGGAGCAAACTCTGAACGCCCTTGGCAATCTTGAAGTTCCTGGAGACAAAGCTTATCTAAAGGAAATTGTAGAAATGCTTGCAAACCGAGAAAGTTAAAATTCCTATTTCTTAAATTTCTATATAAAGTAAGGCAATTCATAGTTAGCAAGCTTTATTTACCAAATTTATGCAACCCAAAAATTTATAATCCTCTTGTTTTATGAGTTGAGGTCATTTAGCATTAAAGCTAGGTTTGCAAAACAGTACAAATCATATTCTCTAAATTCTAAAAATTAGTTTTTTAAAAGAAAAAGCCGGGTTCCCCAACCCGGCTTTCCAATTATGAAACTAAATTACTCTTTAAAGAGTAAAAAATTCCGAACCCACTTGGAGTGGGTTCGGCGGTTCAGTTTTTAAACCGAACCCTTTTATTAACCCCCATCTATAAGACGTGGGCAACATAAAGGGTCACATAAAAAAATAAAATATTTATGAAATATGCCTAAGTGTTTGATTTTCTTTGCATTGAATTTTGAAAAATCTCCAAATTTTAATTTCACAGTCGCAAAATGTGTATTACAACCTAGCTTGGGAAGAGTTCTTGGTGAAAAATGCGAATGAAGATTTTTTACTTTTTTACATCAATTCGGATGCAGTAGTGCTCGGTAAGCACCAAAATCCGTGGCTAGAAGTAAACCCCGCCTTAGCAAAAGAGAATAATATTGCAGTGGCTCGAAGACTTAGTGGTGGAGGAACTGTTTTTCACGATTTGGGTAATATCAATTTCTCATTTATCCGAAATAAGGAAAAAGATTTTGTAAATTTCAGAGAGCATATAGAACCAATTAGCCAAGCACTACATCAATTAGGAATTGTAAATCGAATATCCGAGCGTAATGATATTTTTATAAATGAATATAAAGTTTCTGGAAATGCCGAACACGTTAATAATACCACAAAACGAATTCTTCATCATGGAACTTTGCTGTATAATGCAAACTTGCAAGAATTAAGCAAAAATACAAAGCCTATAGCGCTGAATATAAAGACGCACGCTGTAGCCTCTGTGCGAAGTAAGGTTCAGAATATAAAGGAAATAGCAGATTTTGGCACCTCCATGTCATTTCTAGAGGAATTGATTAAAATTCTTAAAAACAAGTTGAAAATTGATATTATCTACAACTACAATCCTGAAGAAAACTTAAGTATTCAAAACCTTGTTATATCAAAGTATAATACTTGGGAATGGAAC
>JBEAPG010000120.1:0-6028 GCA_041164545.1 Bacteroidota bacterium | reverse complement strand
TGTTTATATTACGGTTTTATTTTGAATGTGTACGAAAATGTGGCAGCATCTGCATCTGCACTTAGAGATTCTACTCCTGCGCCTCTGCTCATGGTATAACTGTTTGCGAATAGTTTTTCTAGATTATTATTTAAGCCGCGAGTATCGCCCGCACCTCTGGTCGTTAGTATTGGTGCAAAGTTCAATGGGCTATAGCTGGCAAATATTTTAAACGTTTCTGTTCCATATGGAGGGCTAAACGTGATGTATTTGCCTCTTAGAATAAAACTGTCTTTCGCAGCTATTCTAAAATCAGCTGGATTTTCATTCTTACGCGGATTAGGCACCACAGGGTTTACTTGACCATCTGGTTGAATGTCGATAATATTAAAATACACAGGGAAACTGCTATTATTCACGATTTTTAGCAAGGCTTTGTCGCTTTTGCCAAATTGTGCCATCCCTCCTGCATCTGTAAAACTAGTAATATCTAAGGTATCTACCACTTTGTCATTTTCTACTCTTACTGGTATTAATGATAGCTCAACATTGTAATCTGGATTACCAATTTCTAAGTTTTTAAGAAACTTACCTTGTGCATAGTTAGAAATTACTGATTTCAATGTTCTAAAATCATCATCGATAGGGATTATCTCTCCCATTACTCCGCCTCTTCCAGGAAATTTAAATAATTCGCCGTCTTGCACACGCTCTAGCGCAATTTTACCTGCCTTTTCTATCACTCTAAATTCAGCATCTTCCTCATTTATAGAAGTAAGGGCAAATTCATCCGCAAACTTGGTTAGACTTTCCTTTAGAGCAGCATTTCCGATGTTTTTAAGGCTTAGACTTATACCCACATCTCCAAATGTACGCTCGTCTGCAAACACCCAGTAGTCTGTCATTTTGCCTGGCAAAGCTCTGTCTAACAATGCGTTGCAACTAAAAGCATCAGCATAAGTTATGTTTCCTACCGCAAGTGGTTGCTGGTCTTTTATTTGGATAGTTCCACTTGGGTAAACTTTTATGGTTGTTCCTTCATTTAAACCAGTAAATGCACCTCCTTCTATGCTAAGAGCGTCACCGTCAATATTGTAGAGCGTGTAATAGGGTTCTTGATTTACCACGTTTCCGCCAAATAATTTGCGATCTACGTCTCCTTCTATCGCCGGGTTTTGCTTGGGCGCAATCACACTCATTTCTTTTACAATCTTACTAAATAGAGAACGATATGAATATTCACCACTTAAGTTTTCGAAGCTACGAGCAATAGCCACTGATAATGAACCGTAGCCTTCGTATTCATAATTCAGCTCATCGGCACGAGCTGCACTTATAACCACCATTGGTGACATAGCAGCTTCGTTTCCACGACTTGCAGCATTATTTTTTTCAAAAACTCCAATTTCTTCTTTATCGATATTGCTTGCATTGTTAGCCGGTTTCCCAAACGCAGGTACTCCACCTCTAGTTTTTGCTTCGCCTCTGGTTGCAGTACCACTGTGGCACGCATCTACCAATATAAGTACGTCTCCATCTTTACCCAACTGCTGTCTTATATCATCTAGTTTTTCACCCAATTCCTCGTCACGCAAGTGATTTTCTCCTTCATACCCAGGATCGTAAACAGCAGGAGCTCCGTAAGCAACTATGGCCTCATCATATCCATCTATCTCATCTCTATTATTATCTGTAATTTGCTGTCCGTGACTGCTGAAATGTACTACTACTATGTCGCCCGGCAAGCATCTACTTTTAAGTTCGTTTAGCGCTTTTACAATACCTGCTTTTGTAGCTTCACCATCTTTTATTACGCTGATATCCGAAAAACCTTGTTTGCTTAAGGCACCTTGTATGATAGCAATGTCATTTAATGATGAAATTGATTTCCAACCTGTTACTTCCGGATAATTACCGATGGCTACTATCAATGCCCGCTTAGTAGGAGTTGGTTTTGCAATAAACACTCCAATCTGGAGTAGAATAATCAAGCTTAAAGTGATAAGTCGTTTCATATGTGCGATTTTAAAGATTAATGCTATTTGTGTACACTTTAGTAAACGCATTATTCGTCATTAAAATGTAAAAACAAAAGTACTCCATTTATTTGTTTGTAATTTTATTTGGTCGAAAACGCCTGTCTTAGAGAGTATTAATCGATAGAATTACGAAATTAGCGTATGCAAATTATATTCACCAATATTTTATGTAGGTTTGCCCAATATGAAATATCCACGTCTCAATAATCAACTATTTATAGAAAACAGAAAACGCTTTGTGGCCCAAATGGAGCCAAATAGTATCGCCATATTTCACAGTAATTATCAATACAGTTGGAATGGAGATGCGACCTATAAGTTCAAACAAAATAGCGATATTTTTTGGATGTGTGGAATAGACCAAGAAGATAGTGCGTTAGTATTATTTCCAGATTGCCCCATTCCGGCATACAGAGAATGCCTATTTTTAGTAGAAACGAATGAAAAAATAGCGATTTGGGATGGATATAAGTACACGAAAGAAGATGCAACTGCAACCAGTGGAATTCAAAGTGTATTTTGGAACAATGATTACATGCAGCAACTTCGCCCAGTCATTAATATGGCTGATAACATATACTTGCCCCTTAATGAAAATGATCGTGTAAATCCAAAATCACCTATGAAAGCGTTGGATTTTGCAAAAGAAATACAACAACTTTATCCGCTGCACAACTACAAGCGTGCTGGCAAAATATTGCAAAGATTGCGTTCCGTAAAAACAGCGACCGAATTAGAAGTAATGCGAGAAGCAGTGAAAATCAGTAAAAAAGGATGGGAACGTGTAATGAAATTTGTGAAACCTGGAGTGTGGGAGCACGAGATTGAGGCTGAACTAATTCATGAATTTACCCGCAACAGAGGCAATGGTTTCAGCTTTGAACCTATTGTAGCCAGCGGACCAAGTGCGTGTACTTTACACTATATAGAGAACAATAAAGAGGTAAAAGATGGCCATTTGATTTTAGTAGATTGCGGGGTGGATTATGCAAACTATGCCAGCGACATGACTCGCTGCCTACCTGCCAATGGTACTTTTAGTCCGCGCCAAAAAGACGTGTATAATGCAACTCTTAGGGTTATGAAACAAGCTCGCACAAAGCTTGTACCCGGCACTATGCTTATGGAATACCAAAAAGAAGTAGAAGGCTTAATGGAGCAAGAGCTTCTAAGCTTAGGATTACTCACGAAAAAAGACATCGAAAATCAAAATCCAGATTGGCCAGCACTTAAACGCTACTTTATGCATGGAACCTCGCACTTTTTGGGAGTGGATGTACACGATAGTGGCATGCGATACGAGCCTATGCAAGCAGGTATGACATTTAGCTGCGAACCGGGTATTTATATTGCCGAAGAAGGCATAGGTGTGCGTATAGAAAACCAAATACTGCTCACCGATAACGGCCCTGTAGATATGATGGATGAAGTGGGTATGTGGATTGAAGTAGACGAGATTGAAGCTATGATGAAGGGGTAAATTTTACCAATCCTTCAGCACAGGCAATAAATCCCATTTTTTCATTTTTCGCTTGTAAGTAATAGTGAGTAAAGGTATGCCGGTAGCAAGCATTGGTAAACTGGCCTTGTGTGCATTGCTAATTTTATCCCAACCATTTAGAAGATTGTCATTCATGCCAAAGAGAAATACATTCATTCCGTTGGTTACAATCAAGGCAGCTATGCGGTGTACACCTTGGTTTTTTCTGCCGATAGCAGCAATGTTACTTAGTGGTATTTGTCTGTTTTTTAACTGAATATACGATTCGCTTTTTAATAGCAGCTCCCCTCTCAATTTCTCGCCATTATTTAGTTGTATCACAATTACACTTCCTTCAGCGAGTGCAATCTCATTGCTTTTTTCCTTGTGTTTTAGTATTAAATATTGCGTTGTTTGAGCTTCGATTGAACTGAAAATAAAGAAGCAAATAGCAAGAATAAAAAACTTCATATGTCATAGTTACGACCTAAACATATCATTTGTTACAATCGCCATCTACACCTCTTCATCCTCAGATTTCGACTTTTTAGTCGGACGAAGCTTGTACATCAAAAAACCAAAACCTACCACAAAGTGCAAAGCAATTAGAGCCAGCGCAACATTTGTCCAAAAACTGAGATCTCTCATTTTCTTATTTATGTGCCTCCAAACTTATATACCTAATAAATTGCCGAATGTACTTTTGGTTACAATTCCTTATCTTCGAAATATGGATTTCACGGTAAAAGCTATAATCCCCGCCAAACGCAAAGAATTATATAAGGCTTGGCTAAGCAGCAAAAAGCACAGTAAAATGACGGGTGCAGAAGCCCAAGTTTCTGACGAGGTAGGAGGTGTGTTTCTAGCTTGGGATGGATATATAAGCGGTACTAACCTCATTTTAAAAGATAAAAAACGCATTGTTCAATTTTGGAGAACTACGGAGTTTGGCGACGATGAACCTAATTCGCAGTTAGAAATATTATTTGAAAAAGTAAAGGACGGAACAGAAATTACCATAAACCACACCAATTTACCCGAGCAGGGTATGCAATACAAACAAGGTTGGATAGACCATTATTTCGAGCCGATGAAAGCGTATTTTAGCAAGAAAAAATAAGGTTTGCATTGAACGTCTTAGCGTGCTTCGCGATTTCTGTGCAAGCTTTGCGAGCATAAAAAATTTCACGTAAAGAACGCTACGCTATTGCGCCAAGAACGCAGAGGGTTAGGTATTTCGCAATTTCTTTGAGCGCTTTACGTGGAAGAAAAATATTTCACGCAAAGAACACTAAGCTATTCCGGCCTAAAACGCATCAACATTCCTGGCTGCTCCGAGAGAATGTACAAATACCCATCAGGACCTTGTTTTACAGCTCTAAACCGTGCCCTGTTTTGTAGTAATCTTTCTTCTTCTAAAACAGTATTTTGATTGAGAACCAATCTGTTCACGTGCTTTCCGGCAAGTGCTCCAATAAAAATATTGCCCTTCCACTGCGGAATACTATCCGATGCATAAAAAGTCATTCCGCAAGGTGCTATACTTGGCACCCAATAGTACCGAGGCAACACCGTGCCTGCTACAAATGTGTCTGTGGTTATGGTATCTCCATTATAGTCTATACCAAATGAGGCTAGCGGCCATCCGTAGTTTGCTCCTTTTTCCAAAATATTTACTTCGTCACCTCCTCTTGGGCCGTGTTCGTGAGTCCAAATATCACCGGTTACTGGATGTACGGCCATACCCTGCACATTGCGATGACCATATGTCCAAATTTCGGGTTGGGCTCCAGCCTTATTCACAAACGGATTGTCACTGGGTACAGAACCATCGTCATTCAATCGGATAACACATCCATTATGATTTTCAAGTTGTTGGGCCGTATTCATACTTCCTCGATCACCCAAACTTAGATATACCTTTTCTTCTGCATCAAATACGATTCGACTACCAAAATGAGCACCCGAATTATTTTGAGGTATGGCTTGAAACAATTTTTCAACTGCAGTTAATTCACTACCATTTAGCTTTGCCCTGTACAAGGTAGTACTAGCCGCACTCATTGTGCCGGTACTTCCACAAAAATAGATCAACCTATTTGAATCAAAACGTGGGTGTTTACACACATCAAGCAAGCCACCTTGACCTAAGTTCACAAAAGTTGGAAGCCCATTTATTTTGGTTAGCGACGTGCCATCCCAAGCGTACAAAATGCCGCTTTTCTCTGTAATTAGAACCTTATCATCTACAAATTCTAATCCCCACGGTTGCACAAACCCTGTGGCAAGCGTATCCAACTTTATACCAACTGGAGGAAGTGCGAAAGGCTCATCACTTGGTTTATCGTCCGAACAGCTGGAAATTAGTCCAAAAAATAAAATAAGGAAGACAATAGAAATAGTATTTTTCATACGGTAAATAAACGTACAATAAACTTTCTTTGTTTGAGCACATTTATTCGTGAAAGAATAAGTACGAGAGCCCATAATAAACTGATCTCTCAAAATGCTTTCTTTTAATGATAAAATG
>JBEAPG010000119.1:0-6035 GCA_041164545.1 Bacteroidota bacterium | reverse complement strand
GCTCAGCGACTTAATATTCCTGTTTATGGAGTGAATTTACCCCAGCATTTTGTTTTAGGCTATATAAAAGACCTCGATTGGCAGCCACTAAAACGATTTAATGATGAATCAATTTTAAAAGATGAAAGTGGCAGTGAGGTGTTATTCTATATCAACCCATTTAATAATGGCCTCATCTTTAATCACGATAATATTCTTAAATTCCTAAAACAACTCAATTTAGAACCCAGAGCAGAGTATTTTAAGGCGTGTAGAAACTTAGACATAATTATACGAGTGCTTCGCAATTTGGAAGTTTCCTTTGCTAAGGAAAACAATGCGAGTAAACTGGAGCAGGTAAAAGAAATGCTTCGAATACTAAGTGACTAGCTAGATTTACCAGCCAAGCACCTTTGCAAAAACCAATGGCGCAACGATTGTTGCATCACTTTCTATGATAAACTTAGGTGTATCTACGGCAAGCTTTCCCCAGGTAATTTTCTCGTTAGGTACAGCACCTGAGTAAGAACCAAAACTAGTTGTACTATCTGATATTTGACAGAAATAGCTCCAAAGTGGGGTGCTTCTTTCCAAGTCTTGTTCAAGCATTGGAACTACGCAAATCGGGAAATCTCCCGCAATACCACCACCTATTTGAAAAAATCCAATGCCTTTGTCTTTGGTATAATCGGTGTACCAATCTGCCAAAAAAGTCATGTATTCAATCCCGCTTTTCATTGTGCTAGGTTTTAAGTTACCTAAAATGCAATTCCCGGCAAAAATGTTTCCCATCGTGCTG
The DNA here is from genome assembly GCA_041164545.1 of Bacteroidota bacterium. Classification (GTDB taxonomy): domain Bacteria; phylum Bacteroidota; class Bacteroidia; order NS11-12g; family UBA9320; genus UBA9320. The sequence continues at coordinate 5,257 of JBEAPG010000119.1, read as the reverse complement.
TCTTCCCATCCAGGTACTACCATTGGTAAGTTTTTTTCGGCAGCGGCAAGCAACCAACTGTCTTTAGGATCTATTTGGTAATACTCTTCTAAGCAGCCATCTAATAGCATTTGATACATAAATTCGTGAGGAAGGTAGCGTTCTCCTTTTTCTTCGGCACTTTTCCAAAAACGCTCTATATTTCCCTGTATTCTTCTAAAAGCTTCTTCTTCGGGAATACACGTATCCGTAACCCGATTTAAGTGGCGGTCAAGCAACTCTTGTTCTTGCTCCGGAGTTAAATCACGGTAATTTGGAATTCGCTCATAATGATTATGGGCAACTAAATTCATTACATCTTCCTCTAAATTAGCACCTGTACAACTGATAATGTGAATTTTATCTTGGCGAATCATTTCTGCCAGTATTTTACCCATTTCGGCAGTACTCATTGCGCCAGCAAGGGTAACCATCATTTTATTTCCTTTGGCCAATTGGTTGTTGTACTCATCAGCCGCATCTACCAGAGCAGCTGCATTAAAATGTAAAAAATATTTGTCGATGAATTCAGAAATGTGTCCCATTGCGTTTTTTGTTGGGGTCAAAGATAATTTTTCAAGTTAGAACAGAAACTTCATTTAGAAATTAAGTTTGTCAGACAACCAAGGTCATTTTTTGCAAGCTATTCTATGGATTACTTCCATATCCTTAGCAATTTTGGCTATTCGATTGTTCCAAAAATTGAGATCAGAGCATGAACCAGGTTTTTCTATTCTTTCCGCCTCTTGGTTGTTATATATGTCTGTACCTTTTGTAAGAATTTTACAGGCTTCTTCGTTTTTATTCTGCATCAAAAGTATTTCTGCATAAAGTAGGTGTGCCTCAAAGTCTTTATTAACTAATTGGGTGCTGAAATACTCTTGGATGTAAATTGTTGCACTATCTATCTCTCCTAAATTATAATATGCATCAGCTTTAAGGTAAGAAACATTTTCTAGCGTTTCACTAAATTTGTCTAAGGCCAATATATCTAATGCTTCTTGGTATTTTTTATTTAAAATTAAGGTATTAGCGAGATTATTGTAAAGCAGTTCATGTTCCAGGTTAATTGCAATAGCTTGTTTAAATACAACTTCAGCCGAATCGAACATACCCATGGTTTTCAAATTAATAGCTTTATAATTTAGCATATCAGCAATAGCAGTTGGAGGTGCTTTTTCACCAAAAAACTCTCCTTCTTTTTCGAATTGCGCAATGGCATAATCAATGTCTGCATTCATCTGTTGGAGCTTGCCGAGTTTTCTCCCATATTCTAATCGAAGCATAATCAACCCATCATACATAGGGTCGTCTTTGGAACTTATATTGAGCAGCGAATCTATTTTCGCGTATGCCTCGTCCATCGATGGAGCGCCTTTTATTACCAGTTCTTCAATTTGATGCTCCGTTATTTGGGCATATGATATTTGTAGGAATAGTGAGAAAGTGAGTGCGTAAATAAGTTTTAAAGGCATTACTTGCGAAGATAGCTTTTATAATTTCTAATCGAAAATGACTATAGACTTTAAAATCCTACATCAATCAACCAACTAATATCCCAAAATCTTAAGCATACTTTCCGCTGTTTGCTCGTCGGCATACAATTCGTCTTTTATATTTCCATCTTCGTCTTTGGATAACAGAATTTTCTTTGGCGAAGGGATTAGGCAATGCTTCAATCCTCCTTGGCCACTTAGCGTTTCCTGATAAGCTCCCGTATTAAAGAAACCAATATATAAGGGTTTCGAAGGAGTCATTTTAGGCAAATAAATAGCATTTACGTGCTGTTCGCTGTTGTAGTAGTCGTCACTATCGCAAGTCAAACCGCCGAGCAATACGCGTTCATAATCCTCATTCCAATGATTAAGCGGAAGCAAAATAAAGCGGTCGCTAATGGCCCAAGCATCAGGCAAAGTAGTCATAAAACTTCCGTCTATCATATTCCACTTTTCACGGTCATTTTGCTTTTTTTGGTGGATGATTTTAAATATGGTTCCTCCACTTTCGCCTACCGTATAACTGCCAAATTCCGTAAATAAATGTGGCTCTTTGATATCGTGCTCCACGCAACCCTGCTTTATCTGTCCCACTATTTCCTTTATCATATAGGCATAGTCATAGTTAAAATTAAGGTTTCTTTTTATGGGGAAACCTCCACCAATATTTAAAGAATCCAGCGTGCTACACACGTTTTTTAATTTAGCATAAACAGAAACACATTTATTCAACTCATTCCAATAATAAGCTGTATCCTTAATGCCCGTATTGATAAAGAAGTGTAACATTTTAAGTTTGGCATTGGGCAATTCCTTGATTTTGTTTTCGTAAAAAGGAACGATAAACTGGTACCCAATTCCCAAACGTGAGGTATAGAACTCAAATTTTGGTTCTTCTTCTGCAGCAATTCTAATTCCTAGATTTATAGTTTTTTCGGTGCGATCTTTTAATAAGTCAATCTCGCGAGTGTTATCCAAAATAACCAATAGGTTCTCAAAATCATCTTCAATTAACTCAATTATCTTGTCAATGTACAAGTCCGTTTTGAATCCATTGCAAACAATATATCGTTTCTTATCTATTAAGCCACTCTCATATAGGTTTCGAATGATGTCTAAATCAAATGCCGACGAAGTTTCCAAATGAATGTCATTCTTTAAAGCTTCCGTAATTACGTATTTGTAGTGCGAACTTTTAGTGCAATAGCAGTAATTGTAGCTGCCATTGTAGTTGTGCTCTGCAAATGCATCTGCAAACCAAAACTTCGCTTTCTGTATATTCTCTGATATTTTAGGGAGGTAGCTAAAACGAAAAGGAGTGCCATATTTTTCTACCAATTCCAACAGGTTTATATCTCTATACAGTAATTCACCTTCGGCATTGGTGTGAAATTCTTCTGTCGGGAAGTAAAAAGTTTGGTCTATTAAATCGGAGTACTTGTTTTTCAATGGTTTAAATCTTTGGCTGCAAAATAATAGATAAATCTTCGTTACTTGATATTAAAATATCGTCTATTCTATATGCGAAATATGGAACTAAGCTATCGTCAAATCTTAATGCTTATTATAGGAGGACTTTTGGTAAATATCATTGCCATTTTGAGTGCTTTGTACTTCTGGTAGTCGATTTCTTTTTTTCTTCTTTTTCTTCTTCTATACTCAAAACGGAATTGAGTTGAGGTTGTTTAGAGAATCAAACGGCTTATCGCTATATTCATTTCCTATTTTCTTTGAACTAAGGAAGCGATGAAGAGTGATAATCATTACCTTCGCAAACTTCATAAAATTGAGCACTACAAACGAGCAAGAAACAATCCGTATAATCGGAGCAAGAGAGCATAATCTTAAAAACATAAACTTGGAAATTCCGCGTCATAAGCTCGTGGTTTTTACGGGTTTAAGTGGTAGCGGAAAATCGAGTTTGGCCTTTGACACCCTTTTTGCGGAGGGCCAAAGACGCTATATGGAAACATTTTCGGCATATGCGCGCCAGTTTGTAGGGGATATAAAACGGCCAGATGTAGATAAAATTGAAGGTTTAAGCCCTGTTATAGCTATAGAGCAGAAAACGGTAAGTAAAAATCCGAGAAGTACAGTTGGTACCATTACCGAAGTGTACGACTTTTTGCGTTTACTATTTGCTCGAGCTGGTGATGCCTATTCATACCTAAGTGGCAATTTAATGAAGCGCTACACCGAGCAAGAAATTATCAATACCATCAACGAGAAATTTAGCTTGCAAAAAATGATGATTTTGGCTCCCTTGGTAAAAGGAAGAAAGGGACATTATCGCGAAGTTTTTGAGCAGTATCGCAAACGAGGCTATACCAAAATGTGGGTTGATGGTGAATTGGTTGATATAGAGCCAGGTATGCAACTCGACCGGTACAAAATTCACGATATAGATTTGGTAGTAGACCGTATAACGCCAGAAGATGCAGGGAGTTTGCGCGTTACAGATTCGGTTCGGTCTGCTCTAAAATTGGGTAAAGGCATTGTTTCTATTGTAAATCCCGATACTAAGGAAATTACTCATTTTAGTAAATATTTAATGGATGCTGAAACAGGATTGAGTTATAACGAACCTCAGCCCAACCTGTTTTCGTTTAATAGTCCGTATGGTGCTTGCAATGTTTGCAGCGGTTTAGGCACTTCGTCCGATATTCTTATTTCAGATATTATTCCAAACCCAAAATTGAGTATCAATAAAGGGGGACTTGCTCCATTGGGCGAAATAAAAGACAATTGGACTTTTACTCAATTGCGAGCTATGAGTAAGAAGCTAAAATTCAGTATGTCAAAGGCCATAAGTGATATACCTCAGGAGGTTTTAGATATTATACTTAATGGTTCGGAAGAGAAATTTGAAGTGGAATACCGCGGTAGTTCTGGATATACTCAAACGTACGAAACCAAATGGAAAGGATTAATTCCTTCTTTGCTAGAAGCATATCACGAAAAAGACTACGGTACATTGAGCAAATGGGCAGAGGAGTTTATGACCGTAATTGAATGCCCAGAGTGCAGCGGTGGCCGATTAAACAAAGAAGCGCTAAGTTATAAAATGGGTGATGTCACCATTGCCGATTTAAGTAAAATGAGCATCGGTGACTTGCAAGTATGGCTCGGCAGTATTGAAGAAAAATTAGATAACCGCCAAAAAGTAATCGCCATAGAAGTACTAAAGGAAATAAGAGAGCGTGTGCAATTTTTAGTAGATGTAGGCTTGAATTATTTATCGTTGAATAATAGTGCAAAAACACTGAGCGGTGGAGAGGCGCAGCGGATAAGATTGGCCACACAAATAGGAAGTAAATTAGAAGAGGTACTTTATATATTGGACGAGCCAAGTATAGGTTTGCATCAAAGAGATAATCATAGACTAATACAATCGCTCAAAGAATTACGCGATATTGGCAATTCTGTAATTGTGGTAGAACACGATAAAGATATGATTATAGAAAGTGATTATGTCGTAGATATTGGTCCTAAAGCAGGAAAAAATGGAGGACAAATTGTAGCACATGGTCCTTGGGAATCTATAAAAAATAACGGAACAGATACGTCAGACTATTTGGGTGGCCAACGAAAAATTGAAGTGCCAAATAAACGACGAAAAGGCAATGGTAAGAAGTTAGTATTAACGGGTTGTACGGGGAATAATCTTAAAAATGTAACGGCGGAGTTTCCGCTAGGGAAACTAATTGCAGTTACAGGCGTATCGGGTAGTGGAAAAAGCAGTT
>JBEAPG010000118.1:0-6035 GCA_041164545.1 Bacteroidota bacterium | reverse complement strand
TATCTACTATGGCATACGCTAATCCATCTTGTGCAATGGCCAAGCCTATTCTACCCACGTTTTCCCCCGAAATAAAACCTGTTGACTTTTGCCACGTCTGACCTTTGTCTTTGGAGGTATATATACCGCTGCCTTTTCCACTTTCCCAAAAATTCCAAGCTCTTCTTGCTTTTTCCCACATTGCTACCATTATTTCATCAGGATTTTGAGGATTAACAGCTACATCAATAGCTCCTGTATTTTCATCTACATAAAGATTCTGCGTCCACGTTATTCCGCCATCTATACTTCTATACAATCCACGCTCTTTGCTGGGTGAAAACAGATTGCCCATAGTAGCGACAAATAGCAATCTACTGTCCGATGGATGTATAATTATTCGCGCAATATGCTGACAATCAGCCAATCCTAAATTGACCCAGCGGTAAACACTATCGGCGAAACTTGCTTTAAAAATGCCATACCCTGCGTAGCTAGATCTACTTGAATTGGCTTCACCGGTTCCCACATAAATTACGTTTTGCTGCCAATCTACGGCCAACGCACCGCAGTGAATGGTGTAGCCATTATTATCAAAAATAGGCGTGAAACTTTGTCCATTATTCTTGGTTTCCCAAACTCCGCCTGTGGCATATGCTACAAAAAAATGCATCGGGTTTGTCGGGTTTACAGCTACATCTACCACACGACCACTCATTATAGTGGGGCCAATGTTTTGTGCAGTTATACCTAAATATGTAGAACTCTGGATTAATGCTTTTCGCTGCTCCACGGCCTTCAATCTCATCTCAATTGAAGTAGGTTTTATAGGGTTTGCGGGGTACTGAGCAAAGCTGACAGAGCAGAGAAGGAGCAAAGCAAGGTGCAAGAATTTGTGCATAGGTCAAAAGTATTGATTTTTGCGATTTGCAGAATAATGGAATTGAGATAATTGAATTTAAGAGCGTTGACTACTATCACAAAAAACAAGGAAGGAGTACGTTATTCCTTTTTTTCGTGCTTAGTCACAAAAAAACTAGCTTTGTTTTCACTATGAAACGGCTCGTAACACTATATCGTTGGACATTAGCACTTACGCTTACCTTTATTACTGGAACTATTTCGCTTATTTTAGTAATTTTAAGCTTTGGTTTGCTTCGCAATTTTTGTGTGAAACACATCATTAAGCATTCATCAAGGGCGCTACTTTGGCTTGGAGGATTCAACTGTGTTTATCCGCCAATGAGTACTTTTCCAAAAGAACCCGTTTTTTATACATTCAATCACAATTCATACTTAGATGTGTTTATACTTACAGGGCTAGGGTTGCCCGATACGCGGTTTGTATTATCTGAAAAAACATTGGGCTATATACCAATTGTGCTTTCAGCCTTGGCTATTGGCACTTTTTACATTCCGCAGCAACACCACGTAAAACGAAGGTTGCGATTCTTTCTACGTCTAACCAATCGCTTAAAGAAACATAAGTATTCCATTGCAGCTTCTTCAGAAGGGGTGCACTCTCATTTTCACGGGATTGCGCCTTTCAACAAAGGAGTATATCATATGGCTATGCAAGCCAAATTGCCGATAGTTCCGCTGTATATTCATATACCAGAAGAGAGCAATATGTACAAAACCAGCTATGCCAAAAAAGGGACATTTACGTTGCACAGATTGGATACCATAGATAATTCGTCTTGGGAGCTTGATAGTTTAGAAGATAGAATTGCCGAGGTACGGAATGTGTTTATTGAAAAGTTCAATGAGCTAAATCCCAACAAACCGCAGATTGAAATTTTTTAGTGTAAATGATACGAATTGTGGACTTTAACTTCTACATTCGTAGGACAAATGACCCAAGTTTGTGACTATGTCTTGGGTTGTTTGGACGTCGAAAACTCTACGATTACGTTTCGTTGAAATGCGTGATTCCACGGTTAAAGTTTTTGGCAAATGAAAAAAGAATAAGACTATGAAAACCAATTATGAACAAACCCCTGGGCGCGGATTAATGAATCAAACGGCGTACGACTTACGAATGAAGTACCTGAATACCTTGGTAGATCACTTGCAAGATACGCTACAATCTAACTCAATACATCTAAGCCAAGTTCAAAACAACATCGAGAGTTTTATTGGCACCATTGAAATTCCGTTGGGTCACGTCGGTCCGCTATTATTTCTAAATGAAAACGAGGAGCCGGAGTGGGTGCATACGGCAGTGGGTACTACCGAAGGAGCTCTAGTGGCAAGTATGAACAGGGGAGCCAAGGCCATTAGTCAATCAGGAGGATTTAAGGCGCACATCGTTCATCAAAAAATGCTGCGAACCCCTATGTTTACTTTTGATACGATGGCTAATGCTATAGCTTTCGACCATTGGATAAAGGCGCATTTTAATGAAATAAAAGAAGTAACTAAAAATCATAGCAATCACGCTGATTTATTGGAGATTACGAGCATAATAATCGGCAAAATTGTTCATCTTAAGTTTATTTATAACACTAGTGATGCCTCTGGACAAAATATGACTACCGGTTGCACTTGGAATGCCTGTTTATGGATAGATGACCAATTTGAGAAACAAACCAATATTGAAATTGCTCACTTTGTAATAGACGGGAATGGTGCTTCCGACAAAAAAGTGAGCTATTATGCCATGCAAAACGGAAGAGGTATTCACGTAATTAGCGAGTGTTTTTTGAGTAATGAAGTAATAGAAAAAACATTACGAACGAATGCAGATGATATGTTTCGTTCTTTCAATCACTCCGCTGCGATAAGTCGCTTAGATGGAATGATTGGCTACAATATAAATGTTGCAAATGCAATCGCAGGCATTTTTGCCAGTACGGGTCAGGATTTGGCAAGTATACACGAATCTAGCACAGGCATATTGCAAATGGAACAAACGGCAGAAGGCTTATATCTTTCGCTTTCGTTGCCCAATTTGGTAGTAGGTACTGTTGGCGGGGGAACACATTTGCCAGTAGCCACGGCTATTCTTAACCTTATGAAATGCAAAGGTGGAGGCAAGATTAAGCGTTTTGCAAAACTAATTGCAGGTTTTTCACTTTCCATTGAAATTTCAACTTTGGCGGCTATTGTAAGTGGTCAGTTTGCCCGATCGCATCAAAAATTGGGCAGAAATAAGCCCATATCTTGGTTGCTTCGATCGGAGGTTACACCAGATTTTGTTAAATCAAACATGCCTTATTGCGATAGTGAAATCGAAGAAATTCACTTTAATAATGAGCATAAACTGGACAATGGCATACTCACTCAGCTTACCAATAAGGTTTCCAAGAAACTCATTGGTTTTATTCAAGCAGATGTAATAACTACAGATAAAGAAAAACTATCGGTTTTAGTTAAGAGCAAAGCGCTGGGAGACGAGGTGTTGGACGGTCTTCATTTTATGGCGAGCAATGTAAGTGTAGACTTGGCTGATAAGCTTTTGTCATATAAGGAGAAATTAGAATATGGTCAGAGTAATGAAACGGAAATAACTGTATATGAAGCACTTCATAAACTAAGCTATGTAAATATGCCTAAGCTGTATGGTAGCTTAGTCAATAAGGATCGGGAAATTTACTTGTTGTTTACCGAGCGCTTATTAGCAGAAAATCTACATCTTTTTAATAGCGAAGATTATCCTGAAAAATGGACTTGGAAAGAGCAAGAAGCCTGTATTCGCGCCATCCATTTGGTGCATTCTGCATTTCCTTCAAATACAGAACAACTCAAAGTAAATTCGTTTAACCCGCTGGAAGCCATTGAATTGTATCACACATTTATTGCTGTAAACAGAAAAGATTACGACTACTTGGAAATGGAAGGTCGTTTTTTACAAATGGCAGATTGGCTGGCAGATTGGGAAACGAACGGCATAAACTACCACACCAATTTGTGCTTGGTGCACAATGATTTTAATCCCAGAAATATAGCCATTAGAAAAGATGGAAAGCCTTGTTTTTACGATTGGGAATTGGCTTTTTATTCAGCTCCGCAACGGGATATTTTTGAGTTTTTGGCCTTTGTTCTAAATGATGATTTTGAGGATAATGATCTAAGAAAGCCCATGCAGTTTCACTATGAATGTATGAGTGAAATGAACGATGATGCATACGGTTTTTCACAGTACATAGCTGATTTTATAACGGCAGGCAGGGTTTTTATAGTTACTAGGGTAAACTTTTATTTGAGCGGAAGTACCTTAGTGAATTATAGTTTTATAGAGCGCGTTTTTCGTATTTCTAATGCTATGTTGGATAAAGCAAATAAATGGCTAGCGAATGCAGATTGATTTTCGCACGCATATCTTCTTGCTATTTCTACCTTTGATTCTGGCTAATGTATATCATATGGTTGTGGTAAAACAAAATGTCTTGCCCAAGCTTGCTCATCCTATTTCCAGTTCACTTTTTGGCACAAGTAAGACGTGGAGGGGTTTTGTAATTTTGCCTTTGGTCACAGCCATACTTACAGCTGCTTTTAACTCTTTGTTTTTAGATGGTAAAGCAAGCTTGCTACATTCCGTTTTCCTGGGATTTGGACTTGGTTTTTCGTACATGCTTTGGGAGTTACCCAATTCTTATATCAAGCGTAGAATTGGCATCGCGCAAGGGCAAAAGTCTACAACTATGCCGCTATTGCAAGTGTTTACAGATAAAGCCGACTCATTAATCGGCGTTTTTTTGTTTTATTATTGGATGATGTCCATCTCGTTTAGAGAAGTTGCCATACTTTTTGCCATCAGCATTCTAATCCATATGGCGTTGAGCTATCTCCTATTTGTCTTACGCATTAAAAAATCATTTTGAGTAATTTGGTTACCATAGATATTCTATTGCAAGAAAGCCAAGTAGGCGCCAAGGCAGCTAGTTTATCAAGACTAAAACAAATCGGGGTTCCCGTTCCGTGGGCGGTTGTGGTTCCAAAGCAGGTTTTTCATTATTATAAATCAAGTCATCAATTTCCTTCTGGTTTTGACATTGAACTAGAAGCTGCGCTTGCTAAAATGAAAACTGAGACTGTAATTGTACGAAGTTCAGCGGTGGGAGAAGACTCTGATAGCCATTCATTTGCGGGGCAACTGGATTCGTTTGATGTTCCCAAATCAATAGATGTTGTGCGAAGTGCCATTCTCAAATGTTGGGATGGTTTAACCAATGACCGTGTGAAAGCATACGAGCAAATTTCGGGTAAACTGCTGGTGGAAATGGGAGTTGTTATTCAGGAATTTGTGGAGGCAGATTTTGCAGGGGTTACATTTACGCAATCTCCCTATGTGGAAAATGAAGCATATACAGAATATGTGCAAGGAGCAGGTGAGCAATTAGTATCAGGCAAGTTAACACCACAAAGTTTTACTTCAAAAAATGGCCAAGTCTTAGATAATTTGCCCTTTGATGCCGCTTCGCTCATAGATTGGTGTTTTAAACTAAAGCAAGAGTATGGTTGCGAATTAGATATTGAGTGGGTTGCCGTAGACCAGGAAATTTATTTTGTGCAAGCACGGCCCATCACGGTAAAAAAAGTACGAGAAGTTCATTGGACCAATACCAATCTCAATGAAAACTACCCAGACCCCATTTCGCCTTTATTGTATTCCATTGCCCGAGATTCGTACTATCATTATTTCAAAAATTTAGCGGGCTTGTTGCAGATAGATTCAGCGTCCATTCGCAATTTAGAATATGATTTTAGCAATACCGTCGGTATTTGGGGCAATCGCTTGTATTACAATATGACAAGCATTCACAATATACTTTCCACCTCACCACTCAAGTCGTATTTATATATGTATTAAAGAGCTTAGAAATATCACCAATTATTATTGAATGTAGAATACCAATCTGAATTTAAAGAACCTTTAAAACTGCCTTTAACTTTTTCTCCAGTATCGAATGTGAACTCATAAATTATTGTAGTTGTTCCACCACTTTTGGATAGTAAAACTTGTCCATTGCCTTTATTCGATTGACTGGGTCTATCTCTTGTCCCGCTTGATTTTGTGAAATCATAACCAGTGTATATAGAAATAAAACCAA
>JBEAPG010000117.1:0-6069 GCA_041164545.1 Bacteroidota bacterium | reverse complement strand
TATCTTCTTTATCTAACCTCTCAAAACATTTAGCTATATGATAGTAGGTAGCAAAATAATCAGGGTGTTTTTCAACTAATTCTAAAAATATTTTCAAAGCTTCTAAATCATTCCCTTTACCGACATATTCAATAGCTAAGGCATACTTTAAAAAAGGGTCGTTTGGAGTGCTATTTAAAAAAACTTTAATCTGTTCAATTCTATCCATTTATACTCGTTTCTAAGACTAATATTCTTACTTTTGCACTCCAATTTTAAGACATTTTTTTTGAATGAAAATATTAGTGTGTGTAAGTGTGGTTCCAGATACCACAACTAAGATAACATTTACAGATAATAACACCCAGTTTAATAAAGCTGGAGTGCAATACATCATCAATCCATATGACGAATTAGCGCTAACAAGAGCACTTGAAATAACCGAAAAAAACGGAGGAAGTGTTTCCATAATTACCATAGGAGAAGCAGATACTGAGCCAGTTATTCGCAAAGCACTTGCAATAGGTGCATCTGAGGCCATTCGAGTAAATGCCGCTCCAAAAGATGGTTTATTCGTTGCCGCTCAAATAGCTGAGCAGGCTAAAGTTGGTGGATTTGATTTAATACTAACAGGCAGAGAATCTATTGATTACAATGGTGGGCAAGTGGCTGGTTTAGTTGCTGAATTAATGCAAATTCCCTTGATAAACGTAGCAATGGAACTAGATGGCGAAGGAAATACCGTTACAGCAACTCGTGATATAGACGGAGGACGAGAAACATTGACAGCTAATACACCGTGTGTGGTAAGTGCTCAAAAAGACTTGTGCGAACCTCGAATACCAAATATGAGAGGTATAATGATGGCACGTAGCAAACCTCTAAATGTAGTTGAACCTATTGATGGATATGATTTTACATCATATGATAGCTATGAACTACCACCTGCAAAAACAGGAGTAAAAATGATAGCAGCAGAAAATGCAGAAGAGTTAATTGATTTATTACACAACGAAAAGAAATTATTTTAAATAAGATGGCAGTTTTAGTTTTTGCAGAAAGCGATAACGGAGTTTATAAAAAATCTAGTTTTGAAATTGTTAGCTATGGGAAAACTTTAGCGACAAGTTTAGGTACTAGTTGTATTGCAGTGTCGATTGGCAATGCCGGAACAGAAAATTTGGGAAATTATGGTGCAGATAAACATATTCATGTTTCAGATGCAAGCGTCCAAAACTTTAATCCTCAGGTATATGCTAAGGCACTTAATAAAGTGGCAACAGACAATGGTGCGCATACAATAGTAATAAGTCAAACATATAGTGGCAAATCAATTGCTCCTTTGTTGGCCATTAAACAAAATGCCGCTTTGGCAACAGGATTGGTAAGTCTTCCCGAAATTGAAGGTGACCGCTTTAGAGTGAAAAAAACATGTTTTTCAAGTAAGGCAATTGCACATGTTAGTTTAACTAATCCAAAACGGGTAATTACACTTATCCCTAATTCGTATCAGATTAATATAACAGACAGTGAGGTAGCTAAGGAAGATTTTTCTTGCGGTATCTCCGAATCTGATGTTAACACGACCATAACAGCTACAAATAAAGTAACTGGCAAAGTGGTATTAACTGAAGCAGAACTTGTAGTGTCAGCAGGACGAGGTTTGAAGGGGCCAGTAAATTGGAATTTGGTTGAAGACTTAGCAGACGCCCTAGGTGCAGCAACTGCGTGTTCTAAACCAGTTAGCGATATGGAGTGGAGACCGCATAGTGAACACGTAGGGCAAACTGGAATAACTATAAAACCTAACTTATATATGGCTTTTGGTATTTCAGGTGCAATTCAACACTTAGCCGGAGTTGGAAGTAGTAAGGTGATTTGTGTTATCAATACAGATCCGGAAGCTCCATTTTTTAAAGCTGCAGACTATGGTATAGTAGGTGATGCATTTGAAGTATTACCAAAACTAACTAAGCGAGTAAAGGAAATAAAAGGAGTAGCCTAACTTTGCACTGCCATGGGCGAAAAAATTCAGCTTAACATTGTAGGACTAACAACCGGGCATTCTCAGCGAAATAGTTATACACTAATTCTTGGTGAAATAGATGGAGACCTAAAATTACCCGTAGTAATAGGTAGTTATGAAGCTCAATCTATTGCATTGGTTATTGAGGGGTTGAAGCCACAGAGGCCTCTAACACATGACTTGATGTATGAGTTTTTCTTAAAATATAATATCGAATTGACTGAAGTTGTGATAGACAACTTGGTAGAAGGAGTATTTTATGCTAAACTAATTACAGATCAAGGAGGTGTAAGTTTTGAAATTGACAGTCGAACTTCAGATGCTATTGCTATGGCGCTTAGAGCGGGTTGTCCGATTTATACCTACAAAAATATAATGGATGATGCAGGTATTGTTTATGAAAAAGATGAGCAAGAAGACATAAACGAACCTCAACATATCAAAGAAGTGAAACCTCGTTCTTCAAATGATTTAAACTCTATGTCCATAGAACAACTAAATCAAGAATTGGAAAAGGCAATTCAAATTGAAGATTATGATAAAGCGGCTTTAATCCGAGATGAGATAAACTCAAGAAGCTGATTTCTATCTCGGATTCACCCTTATTCTTTTACTATTCTTCTTCGAATCACATTGTTGCCAGTATTTATTTCAAGTATGTAAATTCCTGATAAATAACCTGATAAGTCTGATGTAACACTTTCGTATCCTTCGATTTCTTGCAACATCTTACCGTGAACATCATAAACATTCACAGTTATCTTCTCTGTTGAAGAACCACTTATTGTAACAATACCATCTGTTGGATTCGGAAAAACAGTTACGATTTCATCCGAATACAATTGAGAAATAGAGGCTGACACAGATTCACCTTGGATAAATGTTAGTGTACCGGCATTTCCATTTTTATCATTAGAATAATTTGCATGCACCATATTTTCAACATAGGCAACATCTTCAAGGGCTATGTCATCAATATACCAACCTTCTTCAGCTGCTGCCCCATCGCTTGCAAATCTGAATCGAATTTCGATAGTAGTACCAACAAAATCGGAGAGATTTATTTTAGTATTTATAAATTTCTGACTATTACCAGTAAATGCCTTTCTATCAGAAATGGTGCTCTGCGGATTTGTTTGTATAGTAGCATTATAACCATTCAGCATGAACAAAGGTTCTACATCTGTCCAAGTGCTTGTGGCCGTTTTATACTCTATTAGTCCTCCATCCCACAATTCTTCAGAATTATACCAATGCCAAAAACTTAATGCTGGAGCAAATCCTGATACTTCTATAGGTCCAGATAAATAGTAATCTGATTGACTTCCTTCATTTTGTACAAACCAGCTACTTGTTCCACTTTTCTTTCTTGTGGTTGAAATTGTCCAACCATTATTTCCAGTAATTCTCGTTTTTGTCCAATTCATTTCGCCCTGTTCTACATCGTCACTCCAAATTATGGTTCCTGTTTTAGCAAGCTTAGGAGTTACAGTATAAGTACAAACAAAACTATCGCGAGCTGAGATACTATCAAGGTTAATGGTGATAATTCCATTATTAAAAATTGCGTTACAATCTAAAGTCTCCTCTTTCAAAACAACTTCCGAATCAAGTGTGTCGGATAAAAAAATGTTTGTTACTGCCGTTTCGTTAAGGTTTGTAATTTTGATTTTATAGCTTAGATCTTCATTGTTGTTACTAAGTGAAGGTGCTATTTTTTCGATAATTAATTCACCGCGTAAAAATGGCGGTAAATTAAATGCAGATGTTCCGTCACTCCTGCTATTTGATGAACCTTGACTTGCATCATACCCCAATCCGCGTCGGGCAAAAACTTCCCAAATCATTTTTTGATTCGCACCATTGTAGCGTAATCGGTCGGCTAATAATATAGCGTCTCTTCCATCTGCAAAACCAGGTCCGCACGGTTGTAATTTTAGACCATCAATTACCAGTTGCATTGCCATATTATTGCCTCCTGTACCTTCATAAATGTCATCATCATATCCGTATTCATCTATAAATGACCAATAAAGATCCCAAAGCATAGAGCACCAAACACTACCAACTCCGTGAGGTACAGAAAAAGACTTTATATTATCATAGGTATAAGGACTTTTTGATAAGTTAGTGCTGTATGGATAAACACGTATTCCATCCCCATTTGTTTCTTCATTCGAAACATAGGTGCCTATTCCCCTTTCATCTTCAGGCTGATCACCAGGTTGATGAGTCATAACTAATGCAAAAAAGTCGCTCCATCCTTCTCCCATTTGTTCTTCATTACTCAAGCATCCAGAATTTGCTGCTCCACCCGTAAGTCTAACAGATATTCCGTGTCCGTACTCATGAGCTATTACACCGTTGTCAAAATCGCTGTCAAACGTATTGTCCGCTGTTAAACTCGAATCATACAGAGATACATTTACAGTTTGGGTAGATAAAAGCCCCAAAATGTACTCACCATCCGTCTTTTTTATCATTACCGAAGGGATGTTTATGGAGTTATCCGTTCCTCCCATTCTTGTTGGGTTTGTTGTAACATTATTGTAGATAATTACTCCAATAGCACCAGCATTTTGAGCATTTTTAACCTTTTCTACAAATGTGCATCCTCCTCTTTGAATGAGAGCTATTTTGCCATTTATGGCTGACGCATTTTGAATTGCCGTACATCCTGAGTTATCAGTACCTCCAGAATTTGCTGCAACAACATTAGCAGTTAACGGAGTGGTTGTAAGTGTAGATCCAAAACCGGCGACATTAGACAAGTACTTACCTGCAGCAAATGATGGACTGTTTACCTGAAAATAATCTCCAGAATTACTTGCATTCCATATATACATTTGCATACGAGGATTTTGGCCATCAGGAGGCGTTGCGAAATTGGCATTATTAGTACCGCTGCCATCTTGTGCATCTGCATTTACAAAATCACCGCCAATACCGCCTCTTCCGTAATTATTTTGCTGAAAATTACCGCTTTGATCATCAAATCCATAATGCCACCAAACATCATGCATCACATTATTCCAGTAAAATAAATTGGTAATAGATGCATCTGTATACAAAGCTGCACTTTTAGTAATGTCAAACTCATAGTCAAATAATAAGTCACTCCCTCCATTTGGACTGTATCCTGCGATATTATCTGCATTTTTATCTTCAGAAGCGAAAACATTATTACCGCGAGTAATGGTAAATTCAGGACCGGTTTGTCCATTTATATCGTGCCAACCGTATGGAGAAGCATCTGTATTATGTGGATCCTCTTCTAATGTTCTATTTCCGTGGTTGGGGCTTTCAAGCGGTAGAGCAAATACACGGTATCCACTACTCGCTTGTGCCTTACTTACTTGGTCCTCTTGAGGCATAATAGGTGCTCTATTTTGATTGCTAAAAATATCTTTAGTTGTATTGCAATGTAACACCCAGTCTGTTTTTTTTAATTCAACTCTAGTAGTTGCATCTATAATCGTATTAAACCAATGTAAATGGTTTTTCTCATACAACGAAACTTCATATACAGGTCTTATCTCATCGTTTAGAAGGAACCATTTTTTATAGATTCGTATTGGTTCATCCGACAGGATTTGGTTAACATAACTATAGCACTTTTCGTTCTCATCCCACACCACTTCTTCTTTTAATATAGGAAAATCGCCAACTAGATATTGAAGAATTTCGCGTGCTGATGTGTTATAAACGTTTATCTTAACTAGCTTTTCTGGGTTTACAATAAATGCGTGATGAAAGTTAACTATCTCATTAGCAGAAACTGAAATATTAAACTCGGTTCCTACTATTTGTTTGCCATTCAAAATTTGAATACCATAATAATGAGAAACATGATCAATATTAATAGTAGAACTTTTAAGAACATATTCAATTTGATGGTTTTCTTTCTTCAACACATTATCTATGTGTCTTCTAATTAAGTTTTCTGTATTGTGAATGGGTAATTGACCAAAACTCATTAAAAGTGAAATAGTCAATACTGAAGTTAAAATAAATTTCATTGATTAAGGGAACGCAAAATAGAACTATTTGTTCAATGCTTATTT
>JBEAPG010000116.1:0-6093 GCA_041164545.1 Bacteroidota bacterium | reverse complement strand
CGCCACTATACTGTCTTTTCTTACCGCACCTCCAATTAATACCATTGGTATTCTAAAGTTTGTAGTATCAAAAGTTGGAGCATTATCGGGCTTTACAGTTCCGTGATCTGCCGTAAGTATTACCAAGGTGTTTTTCCATTTTTCACTTTTTGACAAGGTATTCAACAGCACTCCCAAACAACTATCGGTATAACTAATGCTGTTCAAATATGTATTGTCCTTTTTGTTATAATTTGGTACATCAAAAGGCTCGTGGCTACTAAGCGAAAAAAGCATTTTGAATTGAGGTAGCTTGATTTTTAGAAAATCATTAGCAAATTTTTTAAAAACTACCTCATCGTGCGTACCCCAAGCATTTTCTAGTGCTGAATCAAAGTCATCTTCGCCAATCACCAAATCCGCGTCTTTGAAGAGCACTTTGATATTAACAAATTCCAAGTTGCCGCCGTAATAAAAACTAGTGTGATGCGAAGCATTAAACATCTGAAAAGTGCTCGTTTTATTTACTAAACGTTCAGGATAATTGGTAAGCGTTTGATGGGCTGTAGCTGGCACTCCATAGGTTAGTGCAAGCAGACCCTTGTCTGACCTAAAGCTACTCGCATAAGCATTGGTAAAACAAACACCTTGTTTCATCCACGAATCTAAATTGGGTGTAGCATTGTATTTATCTCCATATAGCATTGCACTTGTTTTTGCCGAAAAACTCTCGAGCACAATGAGCAAAACGTTGGTACTATCATTGACAGAAACCAAAGATTGATAATCGTTTTTAGCAGAATCTGCAAACATCTCAGCATACAATTGTTCTGCTTTCTCATCGGCAAAAAAGTGCATAGACTTATTTTTACTCTTTTCTACCTCATTTGATAAAGCGCTCCAAACAGCATTAACCGCAGTGTTGTTGTAAACATTATTCGAACTGTAATACGCACTCGAAATATTGATAGGCACTTTATCAAAACTTCCACGAATCATCACCGAACAAAGCGCCGCTAAAAGAAGTAACCCTGTAAATGAAAGTTGACTAGGAACGATAAGCAGTGTCTTCCATTTCATCCAATATCTATTCATCGCCAAAACGATAAACGTGAAGGCAATGAGATAGTGTGACCACTCAATCGAAGCAAAACCAGCCGTTTCTTTACCCAAAAATTGTGTGAAAGAAGTGTTTGATTTTTGCCCCCAATAGAAAAAGAAAAAGGGATCAACAGCAAGCACAATAATGATTGTAACAATGACTACCCAGAAGTAAACATTACCTATTTTAACGAAATTCCTTTTCATCAATTTACTAAGCAGAGCTAGCAAAACAGGGATTACCAAAACATATCCAATTACTGAAAAATCGAGCCGTAAACCGCTCCACCACATATGTGGAAACTGAACAATATCAGTTTTAAGGCTTTCTGCATTAACAAGTAGAAAGTACAATTTTGCAAGAGCAAAAAGCACCAACCACACGCGAAACTGATTGAATATAAATCGAATAAGCTTCATTAAAATCGGGCTAAATCCATTTCAGAAGGCAAAGGTATTCCATCTAGTAAATGATGAACCATATGCTTGGCGACAAAGGGAGCCAAACTAGCCCCTTTACTGCCCAAACCATTAAATATATGGACAAAGCTATACTCTTTGTGCGTGCCCAAAATTGGCTTTCTATCTACCGTAGTAGGGCGAACGCCTGCGTAGTGATTTATCACTTCAAAATTGAGTTTAAGCACCTTTTGCAGTTTTTCTACCAAATCCATTTTTTGTGCTGGCGATGGTAGAGTATTGGAAACATTAGGCGTATAAGTAGAACCCACTCTATATCTATTTTCACCAAAAGGTTGAATAAAAACAGGCCCTAAGCATATTGCTTCTTCGTTCAATTCTGGACAGATAATTTCTATCAGTTCACCTTTATTGGGTATAATTAAAGAAGCATTAAAAAGTGGATTTTCTCGCATTTGATATCCTTGGCAGATGACAATGTGCTTAAAACCAATATCTGCATATCTTTTAGATTTTAAATCTAATTTCTCAAATTCAAACCTCTCTAATCTATTTGGATAATTGTTTTTTGCTGTGTTCAGAAAAGCTTTGATATCCAATTCTCCACCTTTGTCTATATGAAGAATCCCATAATCGGCCTTAAAGCCATTCATTTCTTCGTGGCTAAAATTGCAGTATTTAGCATATTTTGCCTGATGGGCTTTGCTTAGCCAGATATTTTGTTCCCCAGCCGTGGCAAAAATGCGTTTTATTGGTTTTGGTCTAAAAAAAGTAGCGTTCAAACTGGATTCTACTTTCGGATAAAACTGATGCATTTCTTCAAAAACCTCATTTGCCTGCCACGAGAGTGTGAAAAATTTGCCAATAATAGGATTAATAATACCCGCTGCAACCATTGAAGAATGGTTGTTTTGAGGCTCATCCAAAAGCAAGGTATCTAGTCCTCGCTCTGCTAGTTGTATTTGTAAAACCTGCCCTGCCAGTCCTCCGCCTACAATCAGAAAATCTGTTGACTCTGACATAAAGTGCGAAGATACTATGGGTTTATTTTATGTTATTTGCAGAATGAAGAAAATTACGGTTGTTTTTTCGCTATTAGCATTATGCTTTGGATGTAAAGATGAGTTCAATCTCCCTGAATATACCACGCCAATTGAAGATACCGAAAAGCCAACTCTTATGATTCTAAGTCCAGAAAAGAATAAAACCTATAGCGGTTTGACTCAACTCCCAATTCAAATAGACGTAATGGATAATGAAGAAGTGGATGAAATTCAATTTCAATTAACACCAGTTAACTTTTCTTCTTCTAGCTTCAGTGCGATTAAAAAGGTAGCCGACAAATCATATCGATTGGATACTTTTTATACGATTCCTTCCAAAGATAGCATCGTGTATGATGTATTAATTGTTGCAAGCGACAAGTACAAAAACATAACCACCGAGTCATATCAATTCACTACAAAAAACTAATTACACGTTGAGAATTCTTTTCAGTTTGTTCTTGTGCATCGCTGTATTAATAGTACGTGCACAGATACTTGACACCTCAGACGTGCATGTATACAAGCCCATAGAGGTAAGCACAACCAGTGAATTAGACTATCTAAAAATTAAAACAGATTCTACTAGCGTAGATACTTCCATTCTCGATTTTCAAAATAATTATAAGGCGTATACAGATAATTTCCCATTTTTGGATTTAGGCCTTGAGGGAAGCCCAATAATGAGCTTAAGTGCTTCAAACAATCGAAATCACGGTTTTGTATTGGGGCTCACAAATCAAGCATTTTATTTTTTTGACGACAGTATTCGTATATATCAAACAGCCAGGCCATTCACAAGACTAAATTACTCGCAAGGTCAAAAAGAGCTTATTAATATTGGAGCAACCCACGCCCAACAACTTTCTAAGCGATTGGCCTTCGGACTAGATTACCACCGATTGAAGAATCAAAATTTTTACTATAGCAATATTGTAAATGGAGATAGAGTGAGAATGAATAACTTATTTAACCTTAAGCTATACACCAACTACCTTTCCAAAGATAGAAGATATGAAATGCTGGCTAGTTATTTATGGAACAAATCGATAAATGTAGAAGCAGGAGGTTTAAAATCAGACAGCTTTTTCAATACGCTTTCAGGTATAAACAAAATTGAAAATAATCCAGCTAAATATAGTGAAGCTTTTGGCAGTCAGATTCAACGCAAGCTTACATTAATTCAATATTTCCGACCACAGAAAACAATAAAAGACACAGGTCAGATTTACAATTTAAATCGTTTTAATAATCAATTCTACCTTAAGAGTTCATTGGAATTTTACAATGTGAGTTTTACTGATGATGCTCCTGACTCGATTAACTATGGTTTTTCACTGGCGGCTTTTAAAGATTCTGTTCACCATAGGGCTATCAATAATGAATTTGGGTATAGCGTAAAGCTAAAGCAATTCAATTTGGCAGTGGGATTACTTTATTCGCTCAATTCAATTAAAATGAATCAGGTAAGCGACCAATTCAACAACATTCATTTAACCTCAATGGGTAGCGTTGCCATTAAAAACATAAACATAAAAGCGCAAGCTCAGTTTGGCGTATTGGGTTACAATTTGGGAGATTACAAGATTAATGGAGTTGCATCTACACAATGGAGAAATTTTAATGTAAATGCAGGCATTCTATCTCAATTAGCAGAGCCTTTTTACCTGGAGCAAAACTTGGCTTCTAGCGTAATTAATTGGAACAAAAACTTTGGAAAGACAAGCATTAATCAACTGTTTGCAAGTGCCGGATTGAGTGGGAATAATCAAAATTTTAACCTCAGTTTATTAAGCGAAACCAGTTATAACCTCATTTATTACGACACCGATTTGCAAGTAAAACAGTGGAATGATTTTATAAGTATAATCAAACTTAAAGGTGCATATTCTTTCTCTACTACAAGATTTGGGGGTAGAACAAACGTTCTGCTCCAACAAGTGAGCAATGCTACTATTTTGCCTCGTCCACCTCTTTCTGCCGATATTGATTTGCATGGTAAGTTCAACTTGTTTTCAAAAAAGCTGGGAGTACAATTGGGAAGTAAGTTATTTTGGTTTAGCAAGTTTAATAGCCCAATGTACAATCCTTACACAAGACAATGGCATCTAACTAACCAAAGCTTTGAAATGTATCCGCCCATAAGCGTATACGCCAATGCAAAATTGAAAAGTTTTTGCTTCGGAATTGAGTTCTTCCATGTTCAAATGCAACTTATGGGCGATTCCTATTATTCATCGCCAGCCTATCCTCTAATGCCACGTGTTATGCGTCTAAATGTAAGATGGGATTTAAGTAATTAGCGGTCGATCTAATACTTCGTTTAAGCTTAACTCGCTTTTAGCGTATAAATTTCAACTCGTTTATTTTGATCTTCTTGAGCTCTGCTGCTAGGATAAGGAAACTTCATACGACTATTGCTCATGCCCTTGTATGTCAACCTTTCTTGTTCTATCCCGGCAGTAACTAAGTAGTCGTTTACTGCTTTTGCTCTTTTGTAACTTAGCTCTTTATTGTACCTATCTTGTATACTATTCATAGGCCTATCATAGGGATAATTCATATGACCTTGAATTTCGATAAAAGCACCCGTATTGCGCTGCAATAACGCGAGCAATCGAGCTAAATCGGGAGCAGATTCAGGGCGAATCACATCCGAATCTGTTTCAAAAAATATACTATTGAAGGTAAACACACCAACTACCTTTACCGGTGTCAGTTCTAAGGTATAAAACAACGTATCTGTAGGCTTATCAATATCCCGTTGCGTAAGCTTGATATAGCTGCTCAAATAAAAATCAGCACTAGCAATGAGTTGCAAATTTTCACTTATAAGCGTAAATGCGGGAGATAGACCATTGTAGCCTGTTTCACTAAACTTCATATCCAATCCTTCGTAGTCAAAACCTAAATTTGCTTTAATCGCTTTTTTAGTTTTAGCATCTATGGTTTTAATCACGATAAATTTAGGGGGATACAAAGTAGATTTAGAATCTGTTTCGTAAATGATAAAGATTTTAGCTCGCCTATTTTTGCTATGGTCATCAGACAGTAATTGAGATTCTCCAAAACTTTCTGTTTTTACAAATCTTTCTGGAACCCCAAGCTCTATTAGGTAATTAAAGGTGGCATTTGCCCTATTTGCAGCGAGTACTGCGTTGTATTCATCAGAAGCAAAACTGTCGGTATGTCCTTCTATGTAGATTTCCTTGATATTGGTAGAACCTAATTTTAAAAGTTTATCCTTTACCTTTTGCTTTTGACTATTCGAAATCTCGTAACTATCTGAATCAAAGTAAACATACTGATAATCTGTAGTTAGCGCATACAATTGAGCCTTGGCTGTATTTCCAAGGAGGATAAAAAAGATGGCAAAAAGCAGTGTCTTTTGGATATAAACAGTCATTGGGTTAGAAATGGTTATACTTGTAACGAAATAAAAAGTCCCGGCCGTACAGACCAGGACTTAATTTCAAAGATAAAATACTAAACTACTACTTATGATGAAAAATTATTAACCATGCGTACCTTACGGTACAAAGAAGATTAA
>JBEAPG010000115.1:0-6113 GCA_041164545.1 Bacteroidota bacterium | reverse complement strand
TGTTCCATTTGGCTTTTTCCCTATTCCTGAAAAAAGAAAGCACGGTATTCTTTTTCCAAATTTTGGTGAGTCACCAGATCGTGGCTTCTTTCTTAGAGGTCTCGGATACTATATTCCGGTAAACGAGTACTTGGATGTACAACTCAAAACGGATATTTATTTCCGCGGAAGTTGGGGACTTGCTGCAAGTTCAAATTACTACCGTCGTTATAGATACAGAGGAAATGTAGGAATAAGCTACAATAGAAATGAAATTGGCGAGCCCGAGAGTCCATCGTATCGAGTATCGAATGACTATAGAATAAACTGGTCATACAATCGTGATGCAAAAGCAAGACCTGGAAGCAGTTTTAGTGCTAACGTAAATTTTGTAACTAGTAATTTCTTAAAAAACAACACATCCAATTACCAAGACATTATTGCTACTAATTCTACAAGTAGTATCAACTATGGCAAAAGCCTGTTTAACAACAAGTTAAACCTCGGACTCAACTCCAATATTTATCAAGATTTAAACAATGGCGATGTTAATCTTACACTTCCTCAACTTACTGCCAATCTATCGCGACAAATGCTTTTTACCAAGTTCAACATAAACAACAAAACGCTTAAAAGCTTTGTGCGCAATTTTGGTTTTTCGTATGCAGGTACCTTTAGAAATGAAATTAAAACCAAAGATACAACCCTAATTAGTGGCGTAGGAGAATTATTTGGCGGGGTAAACGTGAACAACCCAAGTAATTTGTTACAAGATTTTAGAAGTGGAGTAAGCCACAGCATTCCTTTAAGCACATCATTCAAAGCATTAAAATGGGTTACCGTTTCACCCAATTTTAGTTTTAATGAATATTGGTATTTTACCACTACCGAAAAAACCTGGGATAACACAGGAGATTCATTAATTATAGATAATAATATTCCTGGATTTGAGCGTGCGTTTAGCTACCGAGGTTCAATTGGTTTAAGTACTATTATTTATGGCACCAAAATCTTTAAAAAAGGCAATCTTCTCGCCGTTCGTCACGTTATTAGACCCAATGCATCTATAGCTTGGAGCCCAGATTTTAATACCGGAATAGAAAATGGTTATAAGAATGTTCAAATAGATACGGTGGGCACCATTTCTTCATATTCAATATATGAAAATGGAATATTAGGTAGACCTGTGGGAGGAGCACAAGGAGCATTAAACTTTGGGTTTGGTAATAATTTAGAAATAAAAGTACGTACCAAGGACACGGCTAATGGGGGTGAGAAAAAAGTGAAGATTATAGAAAGTTTAAACATAGGTGGGGGTTATAACTTTTTGGCAGATTCTCTTAACCTTTCAAATCTGGCAATAAGCGGAAACACAACTATCCTCAATCGTATTCGAATGAATTTTAGAACTACATTCGATCCTTATACCTACGATTCTATTGGTACACGTATTTTCAAAACCAATGAATATTTATGGAATAGCGAGAAAAAACTTGGTCAATTTACAAGTAGTGGCTTGTCTATAAGTACGAATCTCAATCCACAGGCATTCAAGCAGAAGAATAGTGATAAAATAAATGATGCAGAGTTAGAATATATAAATAGTAATATTCAGAACTACGTTGACTTTAACCTACCTTGGAGCTTAAATTTGAATTATAATTTTAACGCTACACGCAATCCTCTTACCACTGGTTTAATTACTCAAAGTATCACTTTTAATGGAGATATTAAGCTTACTGATAATTGGAAAATTGGGGCAAGTAGCGGCTATGACATTAGCCGAAAAGAATTGGCATTTACCTCACTTGAATTTTTTAGAAACCTGCATTGTTGGGAAATGAATTTTAGATGGTATCCCATTCAACGTCAAATGTTTGAATTTACCATTCGTGTAAAAAGCAGCACACTGCAAGACCTGAAGTTGAACCGAAGAAGAAGTTGGTGGGATTCTTAACCCAGAAATAAATTGTAATAGAGTAGCGATATTTGAAGCATTATAAAGTGAAGGACATCCTACTTATAACGCCACCATTTACTCAGCTTAATACGCCGTATCCAGCCACTGCTTACCTAAAAGGCTTTCTAAATACAAAAGAAATCAGTAGCTTTCAATTGGATTTGGGTATTGAGGTTATTCAGAAAATATTCTGTTATGATGGATTATCTCACATTTTCAAACTAGCTGAAAATCAATTTTTAAATAATAATAGCCAAAGAATACTAGCGTTAAAAACGGAATACCTTAGTACAATAGACGAGGTTATTTTATTTCTTCAAGGTCATAAACCAAGTTTAGCACGTAAAATCTGTTCCGAACTGTATTTGCCTCAAGCAAGTCGGTTTAGCCAAACCGACTATATGGAATGGGCTTTTGGTTTTATGGGAATTCAAGACAAGGCTAAACATCTGGCTACGCTCTATTTTGAAGATTTGTGCGACTTTATATCCGATAATATTGACGCAAATTTTGGCGTAAGCAGGTATGCTGAAAGCTTAGGAATGAGTGCAAATTCATTTGACAACTTATATGATTACCTGCAAACCGACTTATCGTATATTGAACAAATTGCTATTGATATTCTGGGTCCAATAATAGCGAAAAATAAACCTAAGCTTGTTTGCTTTTCAGTTCCTTTTCCCGGAAATTTAGCTGGCGCTTTTCGTGCAGCTCAATATATAAAACAGCGGTTGCCAGATATGCCTATTGCTATGGGTGGTGGTTTTGCAAATACTGAACTTCGTTCCTTATCCGATTCACGCGTTTTTCAGTTTTTTGATTTTATTTGTTTAGATGATGGTGAGCGACCAATTAAGCTGATTTACGAAGCTGTAAATAAAAAAACTTCATCAAAAGACTTGCTGCTTAAGAGGACATGGGTTGTAGAAAATGGCAAACCATTCTTCAATAATTTGTCGCTGCAAAAAGATTACAAACAAGCCGACTTAGGCACGCCAGATTATTCAGACCTGCGGTTACAACACTATATTTCGGTAATAGAACAAGCCAATCCTATGCACACGCTATGGAGCGATGGGGTATGGCTCAAGTTGACAATGGCTCATGGCTGCTATTGGGGCAAGTGCACATTTTGTGATGTTTCGTTGCCATATATTGGCGATTATGAACCAAATACCGCTAAGTTACTAGTAGACAGAATGGAAGTAATGATGGAAGAAACAGGACTGTCTGGATTTCATTTTGTAGATGAAGCAGCTCCACCTGCCCTTATGCGGGAATTGGCGCTTGAAATTATTCGACGCAAATTAAATCTAACTTGGTGGACCAATATCCGATTTGAGAAGAGTTTCACTTTCGACTTATGTCGTCTCTTGCAAGCATCGGGATGCATCGCTGTTTCCGGTGGTTTGGAAGTGGCCAGCAACAGACTATTAAAGTTGATAGACAAAGGAGTAACGGTAGAGCAAGTAGCCCAAGTGACAAAAAATTTTACAGAAAATGGTATGCTAGTTCATGCTTATTTAATGTATGGATACCCTACCCAAACCGAACAAGAAACCATAGATAGTCTTGAAATGGTGAGGCAATTATTTGAACTAGGAATTTTACAATCTGGATTTTGGCATCAGTTTTCATTAACTGCCCATAGTCCAATAGGTTTAGATCCAAAGAAGTACGGTATTACTCCTCATATACCTGAAGTAAGCTTTGCACACAATGATTTGGATTTTACGGACGAAACTGGTGTAGACCACGATAAATTTAGCTATGGTTTAAGCAAATCGCTTTACAATTATATGCTGGGCATTGGTTTTGAAAACGCCCTACAAGACTGGTTTGATTTTGAAATCCCACAAACGAGCATAGATACAGACTATATACTAAATCTTATAGAACAAGAAAATTCTGCATCACTTAGAGCAACGTCAAAATTGCTTTGGCTAGGAAATAGCCCAAGAATAACAAGAGATAGAAACAAAACTATAGCACATTTCGTTGACAAACAAGCATCTAGCTCTATCTCCTTAGATACTGAACTATTCGCTTGGTTGTTAGACCAATTAGAAAAAATTGAACCAAGCAACTCACCAATATCTCTTAGTAAATTTCAAGAAAGTTATGAAAAGCAATTTTCTGATTTTCAGCTTTTTTGGAAAAGTAAAGAAATGGATATTGTAAGGGGTTTTGGACTTCTCGTACTTTAAACCCATTATTTTTAGTTGTTAGTATTGGTATTCATATAATAATTGCGGTTATTGCAACCACTAATGTTTCCAAAAATCAAACTATCTCATTTCAAGTTAATTTGGCTTTTTCTTTTTACAACTCATAGTATGTTTGGTGCTAGTTATATTGTTCCAGATTTACCGCTTTGGGTAGTTCCCGTAGAAAGTAATGTAAAAAGTAAGGTAACAATGTATGATGTCAACTCAGGCTATTACACTACGTTGTACGACAATCAGATGAACTTAGAGACCTCTGAAGACTATATGCATTACAAGCTAAAGGTGCTAACCAATGGCGGAGTTGACGAGGCATCTGAAATTAATATTTCTTTTGATTCCAGTTACCAAACTGCGGCTTTTCATTATGTATATATATGGAGAAATGGAAAAAAAATTGACAAAACAGAAAGCCTAGATTTAAAACTACTTACCAATGAAGAACAGTTGGAATCTAGCATTTATAGCGGAAAAGTGAAGTTATATGCCATACTACAAGATGTGCGAAAAAACGATATTGTAGAATATGCTTATACCATAATTGGCGGCAACCCTATTTATGAGAACTACCGCTACAACTCGTCTGGTTTGCAAGGATACAACCCTATAGATCACCTATATATTCGTTTTACTTACCCTAAGAATGCTAATTATCAGCACAGGTGCATTGGTTGCGATGAGAGCGAAATTAAGAAAAGTGAAGTAGATAATAATGAGGTACTATTAGTAGAAAAATACAATCTAGAAATAATCAATTTTGAAGAGACTGAACCAAGTTGGTTCTTAAACTACCCACTACTGTCTGTAAGCAATTTTCAAGATTGGAAAACGATAAACGAATGGGCATATAGCATATTTGAAATGGACGATGTACCAAATCATATTGACGAATTCGAAGAAATATATGGCTCTCTCACCTCACTCGATGAAAAAATAACAGCTGCTATCAACTTTGTTCAAAATGACATTCGATATATGGGCATTGAGTCTGGTATTGGAAGTATAAAACCATTTACACCAATGGAAGTGCTAAACCAGCGTTTTGGAGATTGCAAGGATAAATCGCTCCTATTGGTAAGTATGCTTCGCAACTTGGGTGTGCAAACCAGTTACCCCGTACTAGTGAGCACCTCACTTACCAGTCATGTCGATGATTTTTTACCTACAGGCACGTTATTCGACCATTGTATTACCTATTTTGAACACGACGGAAAAGGATATTGGATAGATCCAACGCTATCTGCACAAGGCGGTAACTATAAAACAATACAAGTTCATGATTATGGACAAGCTTTAATTATTGATAAAAATAGTACAGAACTTAAATCTATGTCTATAGTTGACACCGTTACAAAAACGGAGATATACGAAGTTTTTAAAATACCGAACTTTACCGATGATGCAACTTTACAAATCACTACTAAATTCACAGGATTAAAAGCCGACAATTTTCGCTCTTCTTTAGAGTACAACAGCTTAAAGGATATATCTGATTACTATAAAGGTTATTACGAAAATTTATTCCCTAGCATAATTAGCACCGAAAAAATGAAGGTGCAAGATGACCTTGAGAATAATATTATAACCCTAGAAGAAAATTATAGCTTCAGCAATGTGTGGGAGCAAGTAAATGATGGAATATACGACAGAAATGCCTTTACCTATGAGCCCATTAATCTCTACGATTACATGACTACCTTGACCTGCGAAAAGAAATCAAATCCTGTAGACGTACCGTTTCCATCTCAAATTTACATTTCGACGCTTTTACAATTACCCGACGAAATACTAGTAGAAAAGTTGACAGAAGAAGTTGAAAACGAGGCATTTAATTTCACATACACCCAACGTAACTTAGGAAAGAAAATGGTAAAACTAACCTATGAATACAAGTCAAACAACGACTATATAGCAGGAAAAGATTTTGACGAAGTATGTTTGGAAATGAA
>JBEAPG010000114.1:0-6132 GCA_041164545.1 Bacteroidota bacterium | reverse complement strand
TTGGGAAAGTGGAAAAGGCAGCAGTATATATACCTCCAAAGACAAAGGTCAGACGTGGCAAAAGTCAACAGGTTTTATTTCGGGGGAAAACGTGGGTAGAATAGGCTTGGCCATTGCACAAGATGGATTAGCGTATGCCATAGTAGATAATCAGGCAACATACGAAAAAGACGAAGAACCAGAGGAAAGACTCAACGACCAATCATTTAAGGCAATGACCACTGATTTTTTCGAAAATCTGAATGATTCTGCCCTCAATGTCTTCTTGAAAGACTATCGATTTCCAAAAAAGTATGATGCCAAAGACTTGAAAAAAATGGTGAGAAAGGGAGAACTCAAACCCAAAGATTTGTATGATTACCTTACAGATGCTAATACTGCATTGTTTGACGTAAACGTAAAGGGAGCAGAATTATACAAAAGCGCTGATTTTGGTAAAACGTGGACCAAAACACATTCAGAAAAACTAGAAAACCTGTGCTACTCGTATGGATATTATTTTGGGGTTGTGGAAGTTAATCCTAAAAACAGCAACGAAGTTTATATAGCAGGTGTTCCATTGCTAAAATCAACTGATGGGGGAAGTCAATTTCAATTTATTGGTGCTGATAATATGCACGTAGACCACCATTTCGTTTGGGTAAATCCAACTAATGCACAACACATAATAAATGGAAATGACGGTGGTATAAATATAAGTTTTGATGAAGGGGAAAATTGGACCAAGTGCAACTCTCCTGCAGTAGGGCAGTTTTATACTGTGGCGGTCGATAATCAAAAATCGTATAATGTATATGGAGGCCTACAGGATAATGGTGTATGGAAAGGACCAAACAACTATAGTTTTTCAAAATCGTGGCACGAAGAAGGACGATATCCTTATGAACGCCTAATGGGTGGCGATGGAATGCAAATTCAAATTGATTCTCGAGACAATACCATTTATACCGGTTATCAATTTGGCCACTACGCACGCTTGTCGCCCAATGGAAAATCACTCTACATCCACCCTATGCAGGAACTCAAAGAGCCAAATCTGAGATGGAATTGGCAAACCCCTATTTTACTTTCAAGTCATAACCAAGACATACTTTACATGGGAAGTAATAAACTACACAGGAGTATGAACCAAGGAGAAGATTTTGAAGAGATAAGCGGCGATCTTACTTTGGGTGGAAAAACAGGTGATGTAAGTTATGGCACACTATCTACAATTAGTGAAAGTCCCCTGAAATTCGGATACATCTACGTTGGGTCTGACGATGGTTTAATTCATTTTACTAAAGACGGAGGAGAGTCTTGGACAAAAGTGTCCGATAAACTACCACAAAACTACTGGGTGCGCAAAGTAGTAGCCAGTCAGCACAAAAAAGAGCGTGTTTTTGCCGTCTTGAATGGCGTAACTTGGGACAATTTCGAAGCACTTATTTATTGCTCTGAAGACTATGGCAAAACCTGGAAGCAAATCGGTAAAAACCTGCCAAATGAATGTGTAAATACAATAATAGAAGATCCAGATAACGAAGATGTGCTATATCTAGGAACCGATGCGGGAGTTTATATAAGTACGGATATGGGAATTACCTTCCATGCATTTAGCGACCTTCCTCCTGTTGCGGTTCACGCTTTGGTTATTCAAGAAAAAAATAAAGATTTGATAGTAGGCACCCACGGACGTAGTATCTATAAAATTGAATTAGAACCGGTATACAAATCTATCGAATATGCTGATTCAGGATTGGCTATTTTAGCAATGGAAAAAATAAAATTTAATAAAAATTGGGGCAAAAGACAGTATAACTGGAATGTGAATGTACCAAAGGTAGATGTTGCTTTTTTTAATGATGAAAATGAGACCTTAGTTATAGAGATAGAAAACAACGGTCAGGTTCTGAAGTCGGAAAACATTGACGCTGTAAAAGGATACAACAAAGTAAGCTTGAATTTAGACTTTGCATCTAACCCGAATTCTAACTTAAAACAAGGAGACGACAACCAGTTTTATCCCATTGCAGGAGATTATGGCGTAAAAATTAGTAACAAGAAAAAGGAAGTAGAAACTATATTAACTATAGAATAAATAGGGTTATTCTATAATAATACTGCAACCTGTTATCTTTGCCCGCTATGCAATTAAACGAGGCAATTTCGCTTTTCGAAAGCACAATAAAAAAGCATTTAAATCTATCTCCAGACCAGATTAGGTGTGAAAATGAAGGAGAATATATTGTAAATCGCGATAAAACAGAATTGTATATTGACCTATGGCAGCCTACAGAGCCTAGCCAATGGCAATATTTTGATAGGGAAAATGTAGCTGGTATATTTCAAATCGTAGCGCCTGTTTGCTATTATCCAAGCGACGAAGCATTGCCCACTTTTTTGGAAGAACTCGCCCATCTCAACTTCCACTTGTTTATGGCCAAGTTTATTGCTAACTCACAAGAGCGAGTGGTAAGCATTCAATATAAGCGTGTTTTGCACGGACTAAATGAGACGGAAATAATCGAGCCTATTGAGGCAGTGGGTTATTACGCAGAAAATCTCAAAGAATACTTAGCAGAAAAATACCACGTAAAAAAAATTTAAAAAGATAGACAACCATTTGGCGGTATAGCACATCTAAACTTTGACTCTCAATATGAATTCAAGTGACAACAAGGATGAAATATCACTCATTGAAGCTTGCATAAAGGGAGATAACAAAGCACAGAGAAAGTTATACGAAAAACACGCACCCGTAATGTACGCCATTTGTTTACGCTATATGACCAATGAAGACGAGGCCAAAGATGCCTTGCAAGATGGGTTTATAAAAGCATTTACACATTTGCATACTTTCAGATTTACGGGCAGTTTTCAAGGATGGCTAAAACGCATTTTTGTAAATGCAAGCTTGGAATTAATTCGTAAAAGAAGGCAACATTTTGATGTGGATGAGATAACACCAACAGAAGATCAAGCAGATTTTATAGAAACAGGCACCTTGGACGTGGACAGAATGATGAGCTTGGTTCAAAAACTCCCTCAAGGTTATCGAACAGTGTTTAATATGTATGTTGTAGATGGTTACAGTCACAAAGAAATAAGTGAAGAACTTAACATATCCGAAAGTACCTCAAAAACCCAATTATTTAAAGCAAGAAAACAAATGCAAACGTGGCTAAAAGGCTGGTTTGAATAAAAAATGAAGAAATTTAAAGACATATCAGAGTTGGAGAACTTACTGAAAAGTGAGCTGAATCAGCACTCAGTGCCGGCACCTCCTGATGTATGGAGTGCCGTTTCTTCATCGGTTACAGGCAACTCTGGCAGTATAATAACTCAATTTACTTCTTATTTCTCTTCCTTTTCGAATGTACTAAAAGTAGTATTGTTTGCTGGAGGAATTACGGCGGTGGGTGTTACCTTATACAATTCAAATACGGAGAAACCTACTACTAAAATACCGAAAACAACGCAAGAAGATGAAACTACAGCAATTCAGTTAGATAATGAAGCTAATCCATTGGAAGTAATTTCAGTACCTGAGCAAAGTCAAACGAATACTTCTAAATCAAATCCTACAAATTCATCAAAAAGTGATTTAGTCACAAAGACAAATCCTGGAAATGAGCAGCCAGGCAATGCTAAAGTCCCCAATTCAACAATGGGTGCAAATCAAGAACCTAAAGCAAACGAAACACCAACAGCAGCAAAATCAACTTCCAAAGCAGATATAGAACTAGCACTTTTTGCATCGAATAACAACCCTTGCAAAGGCAGTACTATCACCATTACAAACACGAGAAAAGAAGCGGGCACCTGGATGGAAAACGGAAAAGTTATTGCTAAAGGATCCATACTTAACTATGTGTGTAAATCTGCAGGATTGGTAAATATCAGTTTCCAAGGCAGTGAGCGTCTGGTAAACACACAAATCAGAATTTTAGCAACTTCAAGCACCATAATTGAAAGTAGAAATGGAAGTGAATTTACATTCTCATTAAGCGATAAACACCAAAGAGCGGATTGGTACTTAGACAATAAGAAAATTGCTACAAATTCAAATGGCATCAGTCAAAAAATAGAGCTTGCTGGCAAGCGCATCATCAAAGCACAAATTACCACAAATAGCTGCAATGATGTTTTAACCAAAGAAATTGATATAAAAGCGAATGGAAGTATAGAATTCTACAATATTATTACACCAAATGGTGATGGTAAA
This sequence comes from Bacteroidota bacterium, assembly GCA_041164545.1. Classification (GTDB taxonomy): domain Bacteria; phylum Bacteroidota; class Bacteroidia; order NS11-12g; family UBA9320; genus UBA9320. The sequence goes on along the minus strand of JBEAPG010000114.1, from coordinate 1,925 downwards.
AATGACAATTATATTGTCAATATTGAACACTATGATTTCTTTTTCATCAAGATATTTGACCGAGATAACAATTTAATTTTCGAATCTCAAAGCCCTGATTTGCAATGGGATGGAAACGTTCAATCATCAGGTATAGCTTGCCCAAATGGTGAATACATTGCAAAACTGAGTTATAAACTAACTGGAGAAGAATTGAAGCAGAAGAATATTAAAATTACGCTAATACGAGATTAGACTTGAAAAATAGGATGAACAAAATTACTTTTACGAACTTTTTAAATTTGAATAAACATACTTACACGAATATGAAACAATTAATATTAAGATGGTCTACCACGTTTGGTGCGTTGGCTTTTCTATCGTTATGGAGTTTTCAAGCGGTAGCACAGTGTAATCCTGTGGTGAAAGACAGAGATGGAACAGATGGCAAGTCTGCAACGTACTGCGAAGACGAGCTAGTTCCATTTTATGCAAATTCACCAGGATATACTACAACTATTACTTGGGATTTTGGTGATGGAACAACAAGTAATCAGCAAAACCCTGGCAAGTCTTACAGTGCAGCTGGAACCTACACCGTAAAATTTACCGGTAGTGGTGGCGCTGGAAACTGTTCAGGTGAATTAAGCATCACTATTAAGCGAAGTCCTAAAATCAATGTTCAGATTGTAAATTCTGATTTTCAATGCTTTGAAGGCAACAACTTCTGCTTTGTAGATAGTAGCAGATCTGTGCCAAACAGCTCAATTATTCGTATGAGTTACGTATTTAGTGATGGTGAGCGTATAGACACACTTAATCCTACGTTTCCAGTAAAATTTTGCAAAAAAATACAAGACCCAACAGGTGGATTCTTTGATTTAGTAATTGAATCAGAAGATGCAAACGGATGTGTTTCTAGAACAACACTTGCAGATTACTTCTATGTAAATCCAAAACTAGGTATTGAATTTAAAAATATTACACCTGCACCAAATCCAGGTTGCGACTCTACTTTGGGTAGATTTGAAAATATTTCCCTAATCCCATTGGCAAACGTTAAATCTTTTTGCTGGTATTGGGGAGATGGAACAAAAACCTGCGGAGACAGTATTACAAATACAGATTTTTGGAATGGTCCAAATGGTGACGGTGTTGTTGAGTATATGTATCGTACCAATGGTACATTCGATGGTAAGTTAGTAGTAGAAGCAGATTATAACTGTAAAGATTCTTTCATTTGGAAAGCTGCGGTTACCAACATTGTGCTGCGCCCTGTTATATTAGCAGATAAAGACTCTAGCTGTACTGCTGATAATCCAGTTTGTTTCTCATTGCAAGGAGGACCACCAGCTGGAGCAAGTGCTTGGTTGTGGAACTTTGGAGATCCTCCAAGTGGACCTGCTAACTTTGACGATGAGAATTGGGACCCTTGCCATAGTTATGGAACTGGTCCTTGGATGATTAGTTTACGAATTATTGCAGGCCCTTGTGATGTAACTGTTTATGATACTATTACTAAAATAGGTCCGGGATCTACAATTGAAGTACCTTTTGATAGGGTAGCTGAAAATGAAGCGTATCAATGTATCATTACGGACAGCGTGCACTTCCCAAACAACTCTGCTTTTTATCATAACGATCCAACTCCTGATGATGAAGATTCAATCGTCTTTTATTGCGGTGCAACTTGGGTTTTAGTGAAGGAACCTACCACAGGAATCGACTCTTTAGTATACACCGAATGGAATGAAGAGAAGACCGGCAATAAGATTGTTATTCGAAAGAAATATGCAAAAACTGCAAAAGTTACTGAAAGTGGAATTGAAGTTTATTATGATTCTGCTAAAGATTCTCTTGCAGTGGTTGAAAATGGCGATACTACCTGGCATAATGCTCGTGCAGGCTACGGACAAGACTGCTTAAAACGGTACGTGTTCAATTTT
>JBEAPG010000113.1:0-6149 GCA_041164545.1 Bacteroidota bacterium | reverse complement strand
TTTATCATCCAACATCACCCCTATTTTTCCAGATGTATCTAATTGAGATTGAAGCGATACCGTGTCTGATCCTCTCAGCACACTTAAGGCTACTTTTTTTCCTTTTTCTGCTACCAATACATCATACAATAAATCAGTATAGCTTGCATCCTTACCATTTACAGCTAGAATCATATCGCCTTTTTCTAAGCCTGCTTTTTTAGCATCATCGCTCGCTACTTCCGCAACTTTAGATTTTGCTCGTGCAGTAAAAAATCGATCGCCTTTGCTTTCGAGTACTTCTGTAAGCGCTTCTTCACTAACTGTAATTGATTTCGTTTCTCCGTTTCTATCTACACTAAAAGTTAAATTGTCATTCAACAATAATTTAGGATTGCTGAAATCTCTAAATTTCTCAAATTCCTCTCCATTTACAGTTAATAAACGGTCTCCGCTTTCAAAACCCGTTTTCTTACCTAACTCTGTTGCAGCGATACCGTTCGCTTCATTTACAGCCTTATTTGGCAACCACTGGTCTCCATAAAACCACAATGAAAGCGCAAAAATTAAAATCCCTAAGATAAAGTTAACCGTTACCCCACCTATCATTACGATTAATCGTTGCCACGCCGGTTTACTTCTAAATTCGAAATCTTCTGGCTCAGAGCTTAATTGTTCTTTGTCTAGACTTTCGTCTATCATTCCTGAAATTTTAACGTATCCACCCAAAGGCAACCATCCGATTCCCCATTCAGTATCGTTTATTTTCTTATTAAATAGTTTAATGCCCCAAGCATCAAAAAAGATGTAAAACTTCTCTACTCTAATACCAAATGTACGTGCCGCTATATAGTGCCCCCATTCGTGCAGTGATACTAATATCGCTAATGCGAGTATCAACTGTCCTGCCATTACTAATGTTCCCATTTATTTTGTTGTGTTTTTTGCTTTTAAAAAATTCGGGTGCGAAAATAGGTTTTTATGGTGTATACCTTGCCTCAATTAAAATGCTATTGGATTAATCCTAAAAAATAGCCGCTCAGTTTTCCTATTACCAAGTTTGTTTTATTATTTTCTTAGTTATCTCTTCGTCGCCTTGTTTCAGATTAACGTACAAAACCCCATTAGCGAGACCATTAATATCCAACAAATACTCCCCTGAATTCTCTACTGTTTTTTGCAAGACTAATTGTCCCAAGTTGTTGTAAATACTGACTCTAATCGCATTTGGATTATTCTCATTGAACTTGAGCAACAATTGATTGTAAGCAGGATTAGGAAATACATTTAGTTCTGTTGAGCCTGCTATTTCAATATACTGAGCCACACTATCCACATTTTGGGCTACCCACAAACCACCAGAAACACTTCCCGCCCAAAGCTTTTTTTGAGTTGGGTCATTTGGGTCTATCATCAGTGCCCTGCTTCTTCCGCCTACATTACTTGGGCCCCGCTCCGTCCAAGTGATGGTGTTATTTTCAGCATTAGCTTCACCTACGAAAATACCTCTTCCGTGGCTCGCAACGACAAATTTATTGTCACTTTTTCTACTTTTAATCAAGTCCATACGCAAATTAGGTAAACCTTCATTTGTAGGTTGCCAATTGGTATTTTCACCATCTAATTTGTCAGTGGAGTACACCCCTAATTCAGTTGCAACGTAAAACACATATGAACTTCCATTTTTAAAACAACCCCATCGTATAGGAATATTCGGAAGGTTTCCTTCGCACGATCTCCAAGTAGGATCATCGGCATATGCATCAAACGTTTCGTACACGCTATTCATATCATAATTTGAATAGATTAGGATCAAATGATTTTTATCCAAATCATCAGGAACTACGCAATTGATATAACCATTGGTTGGCAACTCTGCATTTTTATCTAAAAAAGCAGGAATGTAAGTTTCATCCGTTGTATTGGCATTGTCTATACGCATTGGTAATTGTGTTCTACCAAAAAATACCGTATTAGGAGCAGCGGTACTTGTAGCCAAAGCGGTAACAACTCCAAGTGGTCTGCAAATTCTTTTCCAATTACTTGTATCTGCTGTTCTTGCATTTTCTAAACTCCATACTCCTACATTGCTTGCTTGATATAACGTTTGCGGATTAGTTGCATCCATAATGAATGGATTGATAAACAACGTATTGGCATCCGTAATAAGCGGATTTGTAATGGTATCTCTTCGACCATCCACATTTCTATATACCCGTTTTTCTTGTGTGGTTGAATACACATAATCCGGGTCTTCGTAGTCAATAGCACTATATCCTCCGTCTGCCCAAGAAACCAAATAAAACTCACTGATACCATCAGTAAGCGACCCATTTGTTCCATTATCTTGCGTTCCGCCAACTACAAAATGGCCATCGAGAGATGGATGCATATCTACAGAATAAAATTGAGTAGTATTATAGTTTGTATTTATATCATAAAGCACTGGCGTATCTTGTGTAAAATTATCGGTGCGATACAAACCACCATCATTCAGAAAATAAACCGTATCAGAGTTTTGAAAAACTATTTCGTGCTGATCTACGTGAACATATTGCAAATCAGTGGTTTTACGTTTATCACCTTCGGTGATTTGTCCCCAGGAATCTCCACCATCTTTACTGCGCCATAGATTTAAACCTCCAGCTACAATAGTATTTTCATCGTTCGGATCAACTTCTATTATAAGGTCATACCACGCTTGTACTTTGGCCATTTCTAAGTCTCCACCCGGGCTTTCTTTTTGCACCCAGTTTTGACCTTTGTCATCGCTCTTCCAAACCCCCATTATTTTATTGGTGTTCGCGCTTTGAGGAATCACATACATAACATTTGCATTGCTTTTAGCTGTGGCTATTTCTAGTCTTTCATATCCACCGCTAGGCAGTCCGGTTACTATTTTCTGCCAACTCCCGGCATCTCCAGTTTTGGAAATGTAAATGCCGTCGGTATTAAAAATGCCCATACCTATCACAATATCGCCATCAGCTGTTAACTCCAGATCCGCCGCTCTACTTGCAGTTGACCCATTTCCGCCTCCTAGCACTTGTTCCCACGTATTTCCTCCATCTTTAGAGCGCTGCAGTCCGCCTTCTCGGGTAGCAACATATACATCACTGGTGCTTGGATGTACGATAATATCCTGGCAATAGAAAAAATCTGAAGAATCGGTACTTGGCAAATGGAACCAAGTTTCACCAGCATTAGTAGACTTCCAAACTCCATTTCCTCTTGCAGCATCAGCATTGAACCAACCTTCTCCTGTGCAGAAATAAAAGGTCTTTAAATTATTTGGATCATACACTATTTTAGAAATGGACAACGTAGCCATTTTATCATCTACTACTTGCCAAGTATTGGGATAAACCTTGGTTTTAGATCGTACGTCCTTATTCCCCATTACCTTTGGTAAATAAGCATAGCGTAAGTGACTTGGCACCTCCCCCGTTATTGGACTCTTCAAACGTTCTACCTCAAACTCTACCTTTGGTGGAACTTGTGTTGTTATTGTATTTTTTGACGAAGTACAACCAATGACAAAACTGAGAAAGCTAATTTGCAGTATTTTTTTCATCCTTTTAATTTGAAACTTGTTGCCCCAACATACTTTAAAGGCGGATTTTCTTTAACCAGTAAAACCTCCCAAACTGAATTTGGTTTTAATTGCTTTACGGCATCAAACAACGCTTTACAACATTCCTCAATTAGCTTGAATTCTTTATCCATAATATCTATTACACTGGCATATACTTTCTCATAGTTTACACTTGAATCCAAGTCCGAAAAATCATCATTTGTATTAACTTTTGAAAACACCTTTACAGAAACGCTATACATACCTCCCACTTTACGTTCGGCTTCGTACCATCCGTGATGTGCCTTTACCTTAATATTATCAATACTTAGTTCTGATGCTAAACTGTCCATCTTTGCGTATAATGTGGGCTTAAATTTTACTTTTGCAAACATATTTAAAAACTTATGACGGAATCCGATATTCAAGCATTAAAGGAAGATAAAAAAGGAAAAGACCAATTTACTCATCCCGATTTTTATGCAATTGACGATTTGCTGACAGAAGAACACAAAATGGTGCGAGATTCGGTTCGATCATACGTAAAAAAAGAACTTTCTCCAATTATAGAGGCTTGCGCTCAAAACAACTATTTCCCTTCACATATAGTAAAGCAATTGGGAGAAGTAGGCTGCTTCGGTCCACAAATTCCAACGGAATATGGAGGAGGCGGATTAGATTACATTAGCTATGGCTTAGCAATGCAAGAGCTTGAGCGATGCGACAGCGGTATTCGTTCCACTGCAAGTGTGCAAGGTTCGCTGGTGATGTACCCCATTTTTAAATTTGGCAACGAAGACCAAAAGAAAACATTTTTACCCAAGCTAGCTTCTGGAGAAATGCTCGGTTGCTTTGGATTGACCGAGCCAAACCACGGCTCCGATCCCGGGGGAATGACTACTCACTTCAAAGAAGACGGTGATTTCATTATCCTAAATGGAGCAAAAATGTGGATTAGTAATGCACCCCAAGCAGATATAGCTGTAGTTTGGGCAAAAAATGAAGAAGGTATAGTTCAAGGTGTAATTGTGGAACGAGGAATGGAAGGCTTTACCACTCCCGAAACCCACGGTAAGTGGAGCTTAAGAGCTAGCTGCACCGGAGAATTGGTTTTTGATAATGTTCGCGTTCCAAAATCGAATATACTTCCGGGTGTAAAAGGTTTAAAAGGACCATTGACCTGTTTGAATAGCGCTCGCTATGGCATAAGTTGGGGAGCAATTGGTGCTGCAATGGATTGCTATGAAAGTGCGAAGAAATATGCTGCTGAGCGACATCAGTTTGGTAAACCGATTGGAGCTTTTCAGTTGCAACAAAAAAAGCTAGCCGAAATGCTAACAGAAATCACTAAGGCTCAATTGGTAGTTTGGCGTTTAGGAACATTGATGAATGAAGGAAAAGCGACACCGGCGCAAATAAGTATGGCGAAGAGAAACAGTGTTGAAATTGCATTAAATATTGCTCGAGAAGCGCGTCAGATGCACGGCGGAATGGGTATAACAGGAGAATATCCTATGATGCGACATATGATGAACTTAGAATCCGTAGTTACCTACGAAGGAACCCACGATATTCATTTACTTATTTTAGGAATGGAAATAACAGGAGAAAATGCATTTGCTTAAAAATATAATCCCCATACTCCTTTTAGCTGGATGTGCCACTGGAAATAAGCTGCCAAAATCTTATGATTTTACACCTGCTTTGCTACACGCATCTTCTGCTAAGCAGACTGCTGACATTGGTTTTAATATCGTAAGCGAAATTCAAACGTTAGTTTACCCTCGCTTACTTACTGGCGATATACCACTTTGGGAAAATAGCGATAAGAAAATACAGATTTCAAAAGAGCGATTTGTTCAATTGGAGAATTCAGCAAACTCGCCCTTTGTTGCTAGCAATGATATGTTCATTCACGAGGCTTGGCAGTTATTCAAACGTAATTTTGATTTTGGAATTTTAGGATTTTCGTTTAGCGGCATTTCAAAAAATGGCAACAAAATAAACTATGGTTATATCGACGCAGCTGATGTAATTGATTTAATGCGTATTCAATATATCCCAAATAACGCTAATGGAAATAGCTCGCTTACTTTTTGGGATGCTTTACAAAGCAATACTTTTCAAAGTAATCTAGTTCAATTTGAAAAAAATGACTTTAGAACTAATCCACAGTTGGCATTTGAACTAAAGTATCAAGCAATGGAAGATCCTAAAATTTATAGAGACTTTTATAAAATTATTCCTGAGAAGGAAATTGAATATAAAGTACTTAGTCCATCTATAAACTCAAATTCAGATAACGAGTTGTTTTACAATTTGGTAGAAAGGGCAATAAATGAAAACAAACAAGTCCTACTTAATGCTGACAAGTCTGGACATTTTTCTATTGTTAGCAACAAATACTTAAAATTTGATAACATAACAATTACCGAAAAATGGACCCAAAAAAACAATCTACCCTTCCAAGAATTAAAAGGAATGGAGGTGTTTACTGAAGGTCATTCGGTATATTTAGACAAGGTAGCAATTGATGAATTAAGCATAAAGATAAACCTACAGGGTTTTGAAGAATATGTTAGTGAAAAAAGATACA
>JBEAPG010000112.1:0-6181 GCA_041164545.1 Bacteroidota bacterium | reverse complement strand
TAAATACGCACAAGGAGTGTATTTCGTTTATGCGAATGGCATATTCGTACACAAGTTCATCGTTAAGTAATTTTGGCTAGGCTTTTGCCAACGAAAAAACACTAACCCTTACTCCTTCTAATTCTAACAATGCACCTGCTGCCGCTTCTATAGTTGCACCTGTAGTAATAACATCATCTATTAGAAGAATATGCTTATGTGCTACTTTTTGCGGTTCTTGTACACTAAATATTTCGGAGGTATTAATAAATCGTTCGTATCGCTTCTTTTTGGTTTGCGTTGCATTGTGTTTAGTCCTAATAAGCACGTCATTTGCCTTGTTAATTTTGGTTATATTGGTTATTCCTTGGACAAGCAAATCACATTGATTATACCCGCGTAACAATTGTTTCTTGGGATGTAATGGTATGGATATAATTAAATCTACATTGTCAAATAAAACTTGTTCTTGCATTACCTTTCCCATCCACTCCCCCATGAAAGTACCTAAGGCTGTCCCCTTTTTATATTTTATTTCGTGCAAAATCCGCTTTACGTTTCCTCTCTCTCCAAAGCTTAGCATTGCGGTAGCAAAATTCAATTGTACTCTTCCCCAGAAAACCTGTGATACAGCATTATTTATATCTTTGATTTGCTCAAACTTCGGTAGTGTATATTGGCACATATCACAAATAAAATTCTCCTGATGCGACAAGTAACTTTCGCAACAAACGCATAGATTCGGAAAAATCATTTGCTTTATGGATGCTAAGAATTTTTGCATTGGTAACACAAATTAAGCTAAATGGAAGACCTTTGCAAACGGTATGTTTGAAAACAAAGAAAGAACGGAAATAAGTAAATTGGGAGAGTTTGGCCTAATTCAGCATCTTACTGAAAAGTTTGAAATCTTTCAGAAGGACACTATGCTTGGTGTAGGAGACGATTCTGCTGTTTTAACTGGCTCAGAAAAATTAAGACTGATTACCACTGAGCTGTTTTTAGAAAATGTACACTTTGACTTAATGTACAGCCCGCTTAAACATATTGGGTATAAAGCAGTTGTTGCTGCTATTTCAGATATCTATGCAATGAATGGCAATGCAGAACAAATAATGGTAAGCATTGGACTGTCAAGCAAGTATTCGTTAGAAGCGGTAGAAGATTTATACTTTGGCATTAATGCGGCTTGTCAAAAATATAGACTTGATTTAGTAGGTGGGGATACAACTACTTCTGTTACTGGGCTTGCATTATCCATTACTGCGATAGGAAGTGTAGCCGAGGCCAAGCTAACGAAAAGAAATGGAGCAAAAGAAGGCGATTTGCTTTGTGTAACGGGTGATTTGGGTGCTGCATACTTGGGTTTGCAGATTTTAGAGCGCGAAAAACAGGTGTTTCTTGCGTCTAAAGATATGCAACCCGACTTAGAGGGTAAAGATTACATCATAGGCAGGCAATTGCGACCAGAAGCTCGAAAAGATATTATAGAAACCCTTGAAGAAATAAAAATACAACCCACTTCCATGATCGATGTAAGCGACGGCTTGGCAAGCGAAGTTTTTCACTTATGTAAGGAAAGCAAAATCGGGGTTAAACTGTATGAAGAAAAAATACCGATTGATCAACAAACCTATGACACTGCTTTGGAGCTAAATCTGAGCCCAACAACAGCAGCATTAAGCGGTGGTGATGACTTTGAATTGATGTTTACTATTAGTCAAAACGACTATTCTAAAATAGAGCATTCGCCAGATTTTTCTGTAATTGGGTATTGCACAGCTCCACACGAAGGTATAGACATCATTACCAAATCTGGAAATCTTGTACCTCTTGAAGCACAGGGTTGGGAAAACTATAAACCCAACAATGAAGACAAATAGTACTACAAGTGCTTGGTGAGCACTGCGTCTAATTCTTCTGCGCTGTGATAACCTACTTTGTCATACACTTCTTTGCCATTTGCATATACCTTTACCAAAGGAATGCCTGTGATATTGAAATGTTGCGAAACAGCGGGGCTTCTATCTGTGTCCACCTTTAGTACTGTTAGCTTGTCCCCATATTTCTCTTTCATGGTTTTTACGTGAGGTGCCATCATTTTACAAGGCCCACACCAATCTGCGTAAAAGTCTACCAACACTAACGCATTACTATCAATTACGGCATTGTAAGCGTCCATTGTATATCCATTAGTGCTTTTTTGTGACGGAGATACTTCGACTGGCTTTCCTTGACTTTGCCAAGCCAAAATTCCGCCTTCTAAATCGTACACTCTTGCAAAACCTAACTTTTCAAGCTTCTTTTTAGCATCTGAGCTTCTGCTACCCGACTTACAATACACAAATACTTCTGTACTCTTGTCAAGTGTTTTTATTTGCTCTTCGAAATCTGAAGCATTAACGTTTAAGTTATTAGCACCAGGAATGTGATTTAAAGCAAACTCTTCAGGCGTTCTTACATCAAGTAAAACTTTTTCAGATGGGGCTTTTAGTAGCTCCTCAAACTGTTGAGCATTGGTGGTTTGTCCTCCACTTTTTGTGCAGGCTACTGATGCCATAACTAAGGCAGTAAGTAAAATATATACTTTATTCATTGTTGTTAATTTTAAGGATTTCTTCTAAAATTTTCCTGTCATTGCATAATTTGGGCACTTTGTGTTGTCCACCTAGCTTCCTTTTCTGCTTCATCCAAGAATAAAACGTTCCTGTTTTGCATTGGTTTACAATAGGAGCTAGCAAAGCTAAGTCTCCTTTTCGTTTCGCTTCGTAATCGGAGTTGCATTTTTTTAATTCTTCGTCTAAAATAGTGACAAATTGTTCCAAATCTGTAGGTGCTGAGTCAAATTCAATAGCCCACTCGTGCCGTCCTTTGCTATTGTTGGTTAAATATACGGGCCCGGCGGTAAACTCTGACACCAGGCAGTTGCATTTTTGCTGGGCAATAGAGATAGCTTTCTCAGCATTCTCCACCATTAGCTCTTCTCCAAAGGCATTTATGAAACTTTTCGTTCTCCCTGTTATAACAAAACGGTATGGATTTTTACTTGTAAATTTTATAGTGTCTCCAATTATATAGCGCCATAACCCTGCATTTGTATTTAAAATTACGGCATATGTCTTATTCAATTCTACTTCATCTATCCATAAACTTTTGGGGTTGTCACCACCCAAATCTTCCAAAGGTATAAACTCATAAAAGATGCCATAGTCCATCATAAGCTTCATGTCTTCACCAACGGTGTCTTGAATCCCAAAGAAACCTTCTGACGCATTATACGTCTCTCTGTAATTCATTGATTCTTGACCAACTAGCTCGTCAAACTGACTTTTATACGGTTTAAAACTGACACCACCATGTATATACAATTCAAGATTGGGCCACACATCTAAAATACTCTTCGCTCCTGTTTTTTTCATTACTCCTTTTATTAGAAGCATGGTCCAAGATGGCACTCCACTTATGTTGGTTACATTTTCTGTATAAGTAGAATCAATCATTTTTTGCATCTTTTGCTCCCAATCTGCCATAAGTGCAATGTCCATACTTGGAGTGGCTAAATAATTTGCAATGAAGGGTAGATTGTTCATCATTACGGCACTTAAATCACCATAGAATGAATTGGGTGACAGTTCATTAACTTGATGGCTACCGCCAATAATCAAACCCTTCCCTTGAAAAACTTTTGCTTCGGGATTGTGATAATAGTACCACGCCAACACATCCCTACTACCTCTAAACTGGCAATCTTCTAGTGCATCATAGCTTACGGGTATAAACTTACTCTTATCAGATGTAGTTCCGCTAGACTTAGCAAACCAATTAATATCGCCTGGCCACAACACCTTTTGCTCTCCTTGCATTACTCTTTTTATGTATGGTTTTAAATCATCATAGGTAAAAAGCGGAACTCGATTTCTGTATTCTTCAATAGTTTTGATGTCCTTTAATTGATAATCTCTTCCAAAGCTTGTTCTGCTCGCTTGTGTTAAAAGCATTTTAAACATCTCAAACTGAACCTCCGCCGCATGTTCAAATGCGTGCTCCATTGCTGGTATTCTTCGTTTTAAATACCATGACATAAATGAGTTTACAAAGGATAACATTAGTTTGTTTTTAGTTGTTTAATGCAATAATAAAGTCTCTAATCAGTAAAAAAGTCTTGTCATAAAAAGGGCCCAATTCCAAGTTTTGAGCATTGTCATTCGGGATATGATAGTAATTGTAATCCCCCATGGTATACATAAAAAAACTAGGAATGCCAGCTTCTGTAAAGTAGTAATGATCACTATTTGCAGCCTTACCTCTCGTTTTTAGTATAGGCAAATATTTGTTTTCATTGTTTATTTCGTTCAGTAGCTGAAACTCATTTTCAAAAACTGTACTGTTTACTACTGTCGCTCCATCTTTTCCGTTGCCCATAAGGTCCATATTGAAAACAAACTTGGTGTTACTAAGCGGTATCTCTTTAGGCGGATTGCCAACATAATACTTGGACCCTACTAAACCAGCTTCTTCAGCTGCAAATGCTATAAAAACAATGGAATATTTTTGAGGATGTGCAACAAAATAGTTAGCCATATCTAGCAACATTGCAATGCCACTTGCATTATCATTTGCTCCATAAAATATTGCCTCGCCCATTTTACCTAAATGGTCGTAATGCCCACAAAAAATAATGAAGGAATCTGGGTTGACTGTTCCTGGAACAATGCCAACTACATTTTGCGTCTGATAATTTTCTTTAAAATTAGCGTCAACTTTTAAATCTATCTGTTTGGTTTTTCGATTGAAAATTGAGTCTACAATCCATACTTCGCAAATAGGAAGTTGTGAGCGCGCAACACTCCAAAGCATGCTAGGTTTCAACATTCCGATTGTTTCTAACTTAGTGTTGCTATATATCGCTTTTAAATTGCTAACAACTGCTTCATTTTTTGCGTCAAAAATATCAAGCACAGGCACACATCCTTTTTTAATGACTTTAGAAACTAGCTTCGCTCCTCTTTTGCTTTCCAACTTTTTATTTGGAACAAAGTATAATGGGCTGCTAATATTTGAAGACGAAGATCCTGGTGATACTAAAAAATCATATCCAGGAACTAATTCTTTGCTATCCAAAGATAAGTTTGCCAGCGGAATGGTATTCACATTTAAGCTAAATGATTGAAAATAATTTTCCGTTATTCCACTTAACCCGATCTCTTTAAACTGATTTGCGATATAGGTTGCGGCTTTATAATCTCCCTTGTTTATATAGCCTCTGCCTGCAAAGCTATCGGTACAGAGTTGGTCAATAGTTTTTTGGGCAAAATCACGATTTTGCCCCGCACAGAAAAAGAGCTGTAAACAAAGCCCAAACGCGAAGTATATTCTCTTATTTCCCTTTAATATCATTAGATTTGCGAAACTAATTTAAAAACACAGTGGGATTAGGTAATTTTTTTAAAAACTTGCTAGGAAAAGCTGAAACTGCAGCAGATTCAGCGATGGACAAAGCAAAAGAAATGGCTGGTGTGGCTATGGAAAAAGCAAAAGTAGCAGCAGACAAATTGGAAGATATGGCTGAAGATGCTATGGACAAAGTAGAAGACTTAGCAGAAGATGCAGCCACAAAGGCAAAATCAGCTGCTGGCAACCTTGGTGGTATGGCTGATGGAGCTATGGACAAAGCAAAAGAGGTGGCTGGTGATGCTATGGAAAAAGCAAAGGTAGCGGCAGATAAACTAGAAGATATGGCCGAAGGTGCTATGGATAAAGTAGAGGATGTAGCTGAAAACGTAGTAGATAAGGTTAAAAGTGGTTTAGGACAAGGAAAAGAAGTAGCTGACGAAGCACAAAATGCTGCTGAAGATGCTACCGAAGAAAAATAATGAACTATCTGCTGGTACTTGAAATTATCAGCGTAATATTCAATATCGTCTTTTTGGTATTGTTTACCAAGGAGCTAAGGTGGTGCTGGATATTTGGAATTGTGGGCTCTCTTTTGGGAGCCCTTCTTTTTTATTATCAAAAATATTACTCCGAAAGTATACTCTATCTGTTTTATGCTGCAATTGGCGTATACGCATGGATGTATTGGAGTAAAAAAAACAACGACTCATTTTCGGTAAGATCAATGCGATTAGCTGACGGTGTTTTAATTACAATAAGCTGCTTGCTCCTTGCTTTTGGATTGGGTTTTGTAATGTCCAAAACAGAT
>JBEAPG010000111.1:0-6185 GCA_041164545.1 Bacteroidota bacterium | reverse complement strand
TTCGTCAAACATGTCAAGGGATGCTTTATGGGCTGCCATAGTTAGAACTGGCGCATTGCTTAGCTGCCAGCCTGCAGCACCTGGCTCAGGAATGTATCCGCGCTTCATCTGGAAACGCTCACTTTCTTTATGTCCCCACCAACCTGCAAATCGAGGAGTTTCAGGATTATTGCCGTGTTTTTCGTGCACAAATACACCACTTACTCCTCCTGGGCCGCTGTTCATATATTTATAAGTACACCAAGCAGCAAAATCTACATTCCAATCGTGCAACTGCATCTTTATATTTCCTGCGGCGTGTGCACAGTCAAAACCGGCTAGAGCTCCAACCTTATGTGCAACCTTGGTAAGTTCTTCAATATTAAATCGTTGACCTGTATAATACTGTACACCACTAAAGAATAGTAAGGCCAATTCATCACCAGTTTCCTCTATTTTAGCAATTATATCTTCTGTTCTCAGATGATGTTCGCCTTTTCTAGGTGTCATTTCAATTACTGCATCATCATAATTAAAACCGTGGTGCTTTACTTGGCTTTCTATAACGTACATATCACTAGGAAAGGCTCCTGCCTCCATTATTATTTTGTATCGACTTTGGGTAGGACGATAAAAACTCACAAGCAATAAGTGCAGATTCACTGTAAGGTTATTCATTACCACAACTTCATCAGGTTTGGCGCCAACTACTTTTGCCTCTTGCTTAAAAAAATGATGGTAACTAAACCAGGGATTTTTTCCGTGAAAATGTCCTTCCACACCATATTTACGCCAATCTTCTAATTCCTGTAAAAGATGTTTTTCTACAGACTTAGGCTGCAATCCCAGTGAGTTTCCCGTAAAATAGAGTTGTTCAGCACGAGTTTTCCCTGGAGGTATAAAAAACTGACTTCGGTATTTTTTTAATGGATCTTCTTGATCTAGTTTTTGAGCAATGGATTGTGTGGCTTGCATATCGTTGCTGCAAATAAAGGGAATTGAGGTTTCTTAACCGAGTTTCAACAGAAGACTATTTACCAAAATAGTATAACCAGATAAATACCCACACCTAATAAGACGAGGAGCAGAGCTGATGCTATCAAAACAATTAAGGCCCTAGTATATTTTTCTGGTACGCCTGGGTTGGCATACTTTCTATATGTATTCACAGCAATCGCTGATAGTACAAGAGAAACAACTAAGTTTAGTGGGAAAAACATGATCCAACCTACTAATAAAAAAATAGTAGCAATGTTGGTTTGTCTATTTGCTCTTGCATAGTAATGTTTCCTTTGTTCGATGCTAGTGCTGTCGGTTAAAACAATTGCATTTTCAGGGCTTTGAGAAATAATTGGTTTGGCGATCTTCGTTTCCTTGTATTTCCTAATTATGGGGATTGTCTTTTCAAAGGGTTGTATAGCATCTGCACTAGGAATGATTTCTACTTCCGGATGAATATTTTCATTCAATGCAGCGCTTTCTTTGGCACTTGGTTTGACATCACTATCTATGTTATTGGTTGTAAGTTGCTTCGTATTTTCAGCGATTTTATGTCCTTTTACGCGCGTAGTGAGATGGACATATTTAGCTCCAGAACAAGAAGCCAAAAGTATAGCTATGTTGGAAACGAGTATGAAGGTAAACTTTGACATTGTTAAAATAAAACTAAAACAATTTTAGGTGTTTCCCACTTTTATATCCAAGTCCATTTGTCGAAATATATTGATATGACGTATTGAATACAATGTCATTGCAATCATTTACTACTCCATATAACTCTTCTTTTCTTACAATAATATGCTCTAAGTCAATAATTTGAGGAGGTAAATCATAAATGAATGGCAGACGTATACGTCCTAGTGTGTCTAAAACACCCCAAGTCTGGTCTGGCGTTTGCACCACAATTAGCCCGTGTTTTGGCATTCGTACATCCACAAATTGCAAGGGAACTACTACTTGCATTTTGGCGTTTATCATTCCCAAGTAGAAACTATCTCCCACAACTGCATAACCATTCCTGAAATTATTTGCTTCAGCAAAAATGTATTCGGTTAGTTCGTTGCAAGTTGTATCTATATAAGCGTACAATTGCCCCATAGCAACATAGGCTTTTCCTTCAGAAAGTTCACTAATTTCTGTATATACAAATTCAGATATGTCAATGCCATTGTGGTTTATTGCTTTTTTACCGTTGTTGGGATGATTGGTTGCTTTCCAGTCTTGGGCATGACTATATAGGCTGATGAATAAACTTAGTAAGAAGAGAATTCTCATGGCAATTCTGTAAAGCTAAGTTCGTCACCAATAAACCATTTATCAATCAGCCTTATTGCAACAAACTTTATTTCATATTCTGTTTTTCTCTTATTGCAATAGAATGTAACATAGCAAAATTCATTCTCCTTTTCGTCTTTGCCATATTCATAATCCACCTTCTGTTTTTCGAGGTGTTTCAGCTTAAGCTTCTGTTTGGCTGCTTTCTTTAGCAATTTCTTATATTGTTTCTGAAGATTAAATGCTAGATTTTGATGTCTTACAGTCAATCTAGTTTCGTTATACTCTATGTCCAGCGTGTCAAACGTAGCTTTTAGGTAGTTTTTCTCAGGTATAAAAGCATTAATGGTTGTTGCATCTTCGTACTTTAGTTTACTAAAAAATGAATCGCACAATTCAGGCAGCGTTTCAAACAGGTAGGCGGGTTTTGCAGTGTCAGGTCTGTGGTCCTTAAGCACATACACCTGCGCCCAGCTGTTTGTTAAAAAAATGCAGGTCGATATGAAAAAAATTATTCTGCTCAATACCTTGATTTTCAGAACAAAAGTAAAGCCAAAACACTAAGAACGTAATAATTTTAGAAAAAGTTGACATACAGATGCAACGTTTGGCTGCCCTTAAGGCTCTATTATCATGACTGTTTTTTAGCTTAAAATTGAGTGAGGAACTACTTTGAGTGGTTCCTCATTTTTTTTACATCACTGCATAATTCTATTGTAAGTTTGCGGCATGCGACATTCTTGGAAGCTGATTCTATGTATTTTAACTCTAATAGTGGTAGGTTGTAGCCCAAAGGTGGATGACGGTAAAATAACCATAGTTACAACAACGGGTATAGTTGGCGACTGCGTAAGGGAAATAGTAGGAGATAAGGCTGAAGTAATTTCACTAATGGGCGCGGGCGTAGATCCACATCTATACAAGGCCTCGCAAGGAGATATTGCCAAGTTGAGTTCTGCGGACATTATTATTTACAATGGACTGCATTTAGAAGGCAAAATGGCACAAATGTTAGAAAATTACGGCAAGCAGAAACAGGCTTTTGCGATTGGGAATTATATTTCGAAGTCTGATTTAAAGCGCGTTGATTCTAACTCAGATTTAGTGGATCCGCACGTTTGGTTTAATCCAAAATTATGGATGCAAGGTTTGGGAGGAGTTGCAAAGGAGTTGGATAAAATAGATGGTCTATCCGGAACTTTGGTCAATTTTGAAGCATATAGAAAAAGGGTAGAAGCGCTAGAATTGGAATTGAACGAAGGATTAGATAGCACATTAGTGGAGCAAGGACAGCGCATACTCATTACGTCTCACGATGCGTTTGAGTATTTTGGTGATGCCTTTCATTTTAAAGTACGAGGTTTGCAAGGTATAAGTACCGCTGCCGAATATGGTGCCAAAGACGTAAAAGATTTGATTGATTTTATAATTGAAAACAAAATAAAGTCAGTGTTTATAGAAACCAGTGTTTCAGATAAGAATTTAAAGGCGGTAATAGAAGGAGCCAAGGCGCGTGGTTACAACCTAAAAATAGGCGGAACCTTGTATAGTGATGCTTTAGGAGAAGCAAATACGAATGCGGGTAGTTATATTGGTATGCTGCAAGCTAATATTAACACTATAATTGAAGGGCTAAAATGAGTGAACAAACACCCATAGTTGAAGCACATAATTTAACCGTATTGTACGGCAGAAAACCAGCATTATGGAATGTTGATTTTACGCTGCCACACGAGCAGGTTATAGGAATAATGGGTCCGAATGGTAGTGGCAAAAGCACTTTGCTTAAAAGTATAATGGGGGTGGTGCAACCTACAAGTGGGTATACTAAAATTTATAATCAGGATTTGGATGATGTACGAAGTAGGGTAAGTTATGTTCCTCAGCGTCAAGAGATTGATTGGGATTTTCCTGCAAATGTGTGGGAAGTAGTCGCAATGGGGCGTTATCAAAAAAGGGGGTTATTTAAAAAGCTAACTTCTGAAGATAAGGATATTGTAGCTGAAAGCTTAGAAAAAGTAAATCTACTGGGCTATGCAAAAAGGCAAATTAGTAATCTAAGTGGTGGACAACAGCAACGAGTGTTTTTAGCACGAGCGTTGGCCCAACAAGGTGATTTGTTTTTGATGGATGAGCCGTTTGCAGGTGTAGATATAGCTACAGAAGAAATGATTATAGCCCTGCTAAAAGATATGAAAGAGGCCGGTAAAACATTAATAATCGTACATCACGATTTACATACAGCGCAGTCCTATTTTGATTGGTTGGTTTTACTAAATACGAGGTTGGTAGCTTGCGGTGCCGTTAGAGACGTATTTACCGATAAAATTTTGACTGACACGTATGGAGGTAAGCTCACTACAATTTCTAAAATTAGTCAGGAGTTAGAGAACAAGGAATTTCCTATTCGACATAAATAAGCATGAACGTTTGGGAACATATTACTACTTTTTTTTCTGCTGAAAATTACAACCTCTTTATAATCAGCATAGGATCTGGTATACTATGTTTTGCTGCAGGAGCAGTGGGTACATTCACATACTTAAGAAAAAGAGCACTAATCGGTGATGTAATATCACACGCAGTATTGCCAGGAGTAGCCATAGCTTTTATGTTAAGCGGGGTGAAAAACCCATTCTATTTTTTGTTGGGTGCAATTGGATCTGGCTTGCTCTCTATTTGGATTGTTGACTTTGTTCAAGCCAAATCAAAGCTGAAACCCGATGCCATTTTAGCGATAACTTTAAGCGTGTTTTTTGGATTTGGGATAGTGCTGCTTACAAAAATTCAACATAGTGGCAATGCAGCTCAAAGTGGTTTGGATAGCTTCTTATTTGGAAAGGCTGCTAGCATGAGTTTGCTCGATGTTAAGTTATTTTCTGTGATTGCAGTAATAAATATAGTATGTATTCTTATCCTACTTCGGGGTTTTAGCCTTATTAGTTTTGATGAAAACTATGCCAAAGGCCTTGGATTTAATACAAGTATTATTAAAAGTTTATTGGCTTTGTTAACCGTTATTACTGTTGCTATTGGAGTGCAGGCTGTGGGTGTTGTTCTAATGGCAGCTTTACTCATTACACCGGCTGCGGGTGCCCGATTTCTAACTAATTCAATTCCCAAAATGCTCTTCTTTTCAGGTCTGTTTGGTTTTATAAGTGGGTGGATTGGGGTATTTATTAGTTATAGTGGCACAGGTATGCCTACTGGTCCTTGGATAGTGGTTGCATTGTCTGCTATTGCGCTAGTGGCTATTTTATTTGGAAAGCAAAAAGGAGTTATTGCTCGGTTAAAACTGCGAAATTCAAATATTATAAAAATTAATAATGAGAATATTTTAAAGGATATTTATAAGCTAGCAGAAGAAGGACGCAATACCATAACCATAAATCAACTTGCTGAAATTGAGAAACATAAACCAGCTACCCTTACAACTGTGCTCAAGCGCCTTGAAAAATTGGATTATGTAGATTTGATTAGAGGAATGGTGATTATTAATGATAAAGGACGATTGGCAGCCAGAGAGGTTATCAGGAAACATCGACTCTGGGAAATATATTTATCTAAATATTTTCACTTAGATTCCGACCATTTGCACGACGATGCGGAAGGAATAGAACACGTAATTACACCTGAAATAGAAAAGCATCTTATACAATTGCTAGATAGACCAGAGAAAGATCCACACCAAAGTGAAATACCTTATTGATGAACGATTTTTATATCATATTTACCGCTAGCTTGGTTGCCATTAATTGTGCATTAATGGGAAGTTTTTTAGTTATGCGAAAAATGGTGATGCTCGGAGATGCTATTTCACATGCAGTTTTGCCGGGTATTTTTATTGCGTATTTGATTTCTGGTTCTACAGCGAGTTTGCCCATACTTATGGGTGCTGCGATTAGTGGGATTGTAGCCACGCTCATCATTGA